>DATEQW010000083.1:0-13871 GCA_035272245.1 Candidatus Sulfotelmatobacter sp.
CGCTCAGAATTTCGGCAGAAGGCTCCCGCGCGCAAAAGGCGCGCGCTCACGGTTTCTATTGGTTCGCCTTCTCGCGGCGAAATAGGAAGTCAAAATCCCCACCCTTGCCGCTTGAGTGCTGGGGAATTTCGGCAGCGGAGAACGCGGCAAGGATGGGGCACCCGCCCGCGGAAAGAGATCGACATCCTGATAAAGTAATTCGCAAAAGTGCGAAAGGATGATATGCGTCTCAAAAGCTTCGTCCCGATCGTGTTGTTGGCCGTGATCTGCGGCGCGTTCGCACAACGGTCTGGGACGTCCGCGGATTCGTCTCCCGTATGGAATGACAATTCTCTAATCGCCGTTCAGAAAGACGGTGGAGACCCGGCTCGCTCAGGCGATGTCAAGATTGAGTTCTATGGACACGATGCATTCATGATCACGTCGCCGGCCGGTTTGACGATCCTCACCGATCCTTGGCGGAATGATTCAACCGGCGCTTACCCAAAGTGGTTCTCGAATGAATTTCCCGCCATTCGGGTCGACATCGTTCTTTCGACGCACGCTCATTTCGATCACGATGCCGTGGAGCGGCCGAAGGGGCTGGTGGTGCTCGAACGGCTAGTGGGGCAGTTTAAGCTTGGCGATATCGAAATAACGGGTCTTGCTGACAAGCACCAATGTGATCGTACCTCTGCAGATTCAGCTGCGAAGACATGCCCGCCGAACAACGAGATCGGGTTCGATAACGCGATTCAGGTCATTCAGACCGGGGGATTGCGGATCGCCATCTGGGGCGACAATCGCGCGGAGCCTGATTCCTCTCTCGATCATTATTTGAAGAATGTTGACGTGCTCATTCTGCCGATCGAGACGGTACTCACGCGTGCTGAGGTGGATCGAATCTTGCGGAAATATGATCCGAAAGCCGCAATTCCATCCCACTACTTTCTCAACGGTCTAACGGCCTCCGTCTCGGGTCTGGAATCGGCCGATGGATGGGTGAATGAGCAGGAGAAGGTTCATGCGGATGTTCGTCGCCTCGATCGCGCGGATTTGACGCTGAATCCGACGGAGCTGAAAACCGCTCGTCACAGAATCTATTACTTCGACAATCACTTTGAGAAATAAGATTCCATGTCTCTTCACAGGGGCGAGACGTGGGGCACTCGAAGCTCTGACAAACAGCAGGTTCCCTTCGGCTTCGCTCAGGGCAGGCTCTGCGGTCTCGCTGCGCTCGCGCGTCGGAATGATAAGAGTCGGAGTGGGGCGCTCACATTGGTTTCGGACGCGCCAGCGGGGCAAGGGTGGCTTTCGTCGCAGTCAAATAGTCGGCGGGAGAGAGAAGGATTTGCAGGCCGCGAATGCCGGCTGAAATAGAAATAATGTCGAAGAGCTCGATGGTTTCGTCCGCGTACACAGGATAATCTTTTTTGCCGGCCAGAGCGGTAACGCCTCCGCGGATGTATCCGGTGAGCGCTTGCAGCTCTTTGACGGGAACGAGTTGGATTTTGCGGTCTCCTGAAGCCGAAGCCAGGGCTTTCAGATCGAGCTCAGCATCGCCCGGGATGACGACGAAACAAACGTCGTTGCGGTCCCCACGCGCCACCAGCGTTTTGAAGACCTGCTCGAGCGGGAGTCCGATCTTCGCGGCGACGCTTTCTGCCGCCAAGTCGTTCTCGTCGACCTCGTACTCGCGCAGTTCATAGCGGATTCCCAGTTGATCGAGCAGGCGAACGGCGTTGGTTTTGTGCGTCACGCGAGAATTGTAATTTGGGCGCAGGAACTTTTGCCTGCTACTTCGAGTTCTCGGCGTTGGCCTTTTCTGCCGCGGCGATGAAAGCCTTCAACTCTTCGATATCTTCGGGAAGCATTTTAGTGAACTGGATACCGTTTCCGACTTGCGGATCCTTGGTGACGACGGTGGCAACGATCAGGAGTGTGCTGTTGGCCTGCAACTTGAGTTCGAGGACGGTACCGATGGGAAAGGGAGAAAAACTCTCAATGTAGCAGCCGTGCAGAGCGAGGTCGGAGGTAGCCGTGCGAAGGGGAACGTCGTTGCCCTCGAGAAAAATCTCAACGGGCGCCTTTACTTTGACGCGGGGATCGCTGCGTCGCTCTGGGGGTGGAGGCATCGTGCCAGTCTCCGGCGGAGGACCGCCCAGCTCGGACGGGCAGCAGTATAGCAGGCGAGGAAGTGCTCCGGGCGGTTTTTGTGCAGTCAGGAAAAGGCCACGTTCTGCATGAGCGTGGCCTTCTCTTTTTGTGCTTAGGCTGCGACTTGCTGCCGATAGGCGGGGACAAATGATTGGGCAACGAAGGTTTCGAAGGGAGTGGGCGTGGTGCTGCGCAGAGTGCGAGGTTCGAGGGCCCGCATGTGTCCGGAGTCGAGTGCGGCGGCCATTTCGAGGATGAGGCCGGCCATGTTGTCGGACATTCCCGACTGAATCATGGCGGCGCGGATCTGATCGTTGGGGGCGTGGACGTAGCCAAGATTCGGCTTGCCGATGGCGTTGCCGATGATGCGGGTGGCTTCGGTGTAGTCGAGGTCGCGCTGTCCGTGGAGTTCCTGAGTTTGCTTGCCCTGGAAATCGAGGCGCAAGAGGGCGTCGGCCGCGGCGGCGCCGATGTCGTGAGTGTCGATCATGGGAAGCTTGAGATCGCCTCGAACGGGTCCGACCGTGGAACCTGCCATGCGGATGGCGCCGACCTGGGGCAAAGTGTTGGCCATGAAATATCCGGCACGCAGGTGGAGAACGTTGGCGGAAGCGATCTGATTGAGCTTCTGCTCGAGGTGGTGAAGGCCGAGCACGGGACCGGTGCCGGAGGATTTATCGGCTCCGAAGCTGCTCAGCGAAACAATGTGTTTAACTCTGCCTTTCTGCAGGGCGGCGGCGATGGCGTCGCTGGTGCGATCCTGCAGGGCGCGATAGTCAGTGCTGGTGAGGTGGGGGGGAATCAGAACGTAGGCGGAATCTGCGCCATGGAAAGCTTTGGTGAGAGCGGCCGCGTCGGTGAGGTCGGCGATGAATACTTCGGCGCTGTTGGCCGCGAGGGGTTGAAGGTGAGTCGCGTTTCTGCCAACGGCGCGAACTTTCTGGCCGCGGGCGAGAAGCGTCTTCGCTACGATGTGTCCGGTATTGCCGCTTGCTCCAAGAATCACGTGCATAGGAACCTCCGTTCGAAGGTTGGATGCAGGAGGGTGAGGTTTGGGCTCCACGCGGGAGGGCAGAAAGGGTACGCGTACCAGAGGGGCGCCGGTCATCGCCACTCGGGGATGACCGGCGCCGTTTCGGAATTACTGAGCTGGAGTTTCAGAGGGTTGCGTGTTGGTCTTGACTTCGGCGTTCACTTCGGGAGCGGTGATGGGATTGATCTTCACCGTCGCCAAAATTTTCTCGAGGCGCCGGAGGACTTCATCGCGGTTGACTGGTTTGGTGGTGGACTGCGTGGTCGGCGACGGGTTGGATTCGGTGGTCGCGACTTTCAGAGCAAACTCGTAGCAGGCTCCGTTCTGGAAGACATGGTAGTACTTCGATGCTTCCTCGCGAGGGCCGCTGGTGGTGGTTTCGCTGGATTGAAGTTCCATGTCGCCGATCATCAATTTCGAGATCGGTGGAGTCGCCAGCTGCGCCGTGGCTTCAACGGTGGGATCCGCGGGGGCCGCGGGGTTTGGCTGCGGGACGGAGAACTCGCCGCACTGATCAGCAGTGAGAGTTTTGTTCACGCTCACGTTGAAGAAGGCCGAAGCCAGGTCCGAGTTGGGATATGTGGACTCGGGTAGAGAGACCGCTGCGAGAGCAACTCCGCCGGGCTGTACGAAATCCATGGGGATGGGACCGGAGGAGACGAGTTCGGTAGCGGCGTCGCCGGTCTTGAGCGCGTATTTGCGCGGATACTGGAAAGAGACTCCAGAAGTTTTGTCCGCGTAGGTCAGAGTCGGCGGAGCTTTGTGGACAATTTTTTTGTGCACGGGCTTGGCGGCGGCTTGCTGCACGGGCACGGCGGGGATTGGCGTGGAGCTAGTTGTGACAGGCGGCACGGATTGAGCGACTGGAGCTTCAGAGCTTACGGGTTTGGGTTTATCGCTGGAACATCCCACGGCGACTGAACAAACGATCAGAAGCGCAGCGAAGATCAGCGTGCTGGTGTTGTCAAAATTCTTCTTACCCCAACTCACAGAATTCAGAGTCGATGGGGTCGAGCGAAACAGGTTGATACGGTTCATGGTTGGTCACCTCCTGCTGCTGAGCAGCGCTTAGAGAGAGTGCATGGAATGGGCCAGTTGGTGGGGCATTGATTTTGTGAGGGTTAGAGCGAGGTGAGATGGCTGCGGACGTGGCGACGGGGACACTGTGTGGGGCACGGGACACGGCTTTGTAGAAGAAGGCTTGGCTGGACTGACTTTCGACTATCCTTGAGGGCGTGAATGCAGACTTAACAATTCTTTACCGGCCCGTAGGCCGAGCAGAGTTCGAGTTGGTGCGGGCAAGCGAATTCCGAAAATTCCCTCCGCGATTGCCGGAGCAGCCGTTTTTCTATCCCGTACTTACCGAGGAATACGCAACGCAGATTGCACGTGACTGGAATACGAAGGATGAGCGCTCCGGTTTTGCAGGCTACGTATTGCGGTTTGCTGTGCAGACGGAATTTCTTAGCCGATTTCAAGTCCACGTGGTGGGGGGTTCTAACCACCGAGAGTATTGGATTCCAGCGGAGGAACTTGCTGATCTGAACGCGAATATTGTCGGCGGGATCGAAGTGGTTTCGAGGTTTCAGGGAACCAGATGAGGTTGTGGATCTGATGTGTGCTGAGGGACGGTTCCAATCAGGCAAGTCATCACCGCAGCGCCAAAGCGCTGCGCCACCCAAAGGCAACGCGGGATCTGCGTATTGGACCTCGATTTTTCTTACCCGGTGATTTGCTTCTGGCTATTTCCGCTGGCGCGCCTCGGCTTCGGCGAGCCAGCCACGCTTCAGCTTTTCAGCCGGGATGCTGGATAGGTACGGCTTGATATCGAGGATCGGGGTTCCATCGAGCATGTCGACGCCGCGGACGTGGAGTTCAGTGCCTTTGCGGCGAAGCAGTTCGACGACAGTCATGCCGATTGGATTTGGACGGCGTGGCGATCGCGTGGCGAAGACTCCGTGCGGACGGTTGTCGGAGGGCGGAGCGCCGAGCAACTCGAAGCTCTGGGAGCGGTCGAACTCCCAGAGGATGATCAGATGGGAAAAGCCTTCAATGTCGGTGAGTCCGGGTTCGAACTCCGGCAGGAGGTTGAGGACGCCATTGGCCTCGTGCTTTGCGCCGAGGCCTTTGGGAATCTCACCTGTGTTTTTGTAGGGGCTGGTTACATAGCCAATCGGTCGCGAGGTAAACATATGGGGTCTATGCTGCGGCGACCCGGCGGATCAGGTCTTCTTGTTCCGATTTGCTTTCGGCTCCGATGGTGAAGGCGTCAAGTATCCCGAGGGATAGGGCGTACTTTATGGCTTCATCCTGGCGATGGGCGAGATCGCCTTGACCGAGGATTTTCATACCGACCACGGCTTTGCCGGCGGCTTTCATCTCGCGAAGCACGCTGACAACGGTTTCGGGGTCGTCGTCCATGTGCGAACCGATGGGATTGATGCGGGCGAAATCGACTTCGACCCAGGGAGATTTCGCGGCGGCGCGGAGAGCCTCGATGCTGTGGCAGGAGCAGCCGTGGGCGCGGATGACGCCTTTCTGCTTGGCTTCTTCGAAAACATCCATGACGCTGCGGTAGCGAGTGGTCCAATCGGCCTCGGTGAGGCAGTGCATGAGGCAGATATCGAGATAGTCGGTGCCGAGTTCGCGGCGGAAGCGGTCAAGATCAGCGCGGGCTGTGGCGGGATCGCGGGCCCAAGTCTTTGTGAGTACAGTGACCTTGTCGCGCTGCACGTGCTTGAGCGCCTCGGAGACGTGAGGATGACTGCCGTAGGAATCGGCGGCGTCGAAGAAACGAAGGCCGTGATCGTAACCGTTGAGCAGGAGATCGGAGAGTCCTTTGACGCCGAGCGCGGTTTGATTGGAATGATGGCCGGACCCGACCGTGCCAGTGCCCATGGCGAGGCGACTGGTTTTGATGCCGGTGCTGCCCAGGGTGACGGTGTCGGTGGCGGAAAATTTTGCAGGAAGAGTCGTATTTGCGAGGGCGGCCAGCAGATTTCTCGAAGTGAGCCAGCCGGCGCTGAGGCTAGTGGCGGAGCGAATGAGGAATTCGCGGCGATGCATGGAGGCCCCCAATTCGTGACGTGTCGTTGAGAAAAGGGTACACCAATTGTGAACTGTGAGACAAAGGGCAGTTACCCTTTTCGCGTCGGAGGCGGGGGCTCTTTGTCGAGGGAATGCTTTACCCGATGTGCTGTTTCTCCGTCGTTTGTGCAGAACTTCAGGAGTTCGTCGTGACTGACAAATGCGGCGTTATCGGAGGGCGCAGGTACAAGGTAGAAATCCAATCCGAAGATCAGAGCGAGCTGGATAAATGTCGTCAAATCGGCGCTCTCATGCTTCTGGAATAACTGTCCGGGCGCATCCCAGATTGGACGCCGCTCTCCGTACGTTTCGCGAAGACGATAAAACAGATGCCAGTTCTCGCTTGAACTCCAGATGCCCCACAGGGTTACCCAGAGCAGGCATTGATCAAACGGTTCAAGGTTTGAAGCGAGGACACTGCTCAGCCATAGAAGTTTTGAACAAGTCGTTCCTGAAAAAGGGGCAATAACGGAGTGTGCACGGCCGTCAAGTGACGGATGCGCGGCTGCGTCCAGGTTTAGGCCTCGGCCTTCGCACCAGTTCCGAGATTCTTCGTTCGTTAGACACCACATGGCCAATCATCCTAACAACTATTCGAATTGTTTGCGGAAGTCGGCGAGTTGTTGGTGTATCTCTGAGACTTCCCTTTTCAATTCTGCGACTTCGTTTTCGAGATGGGTGAGGCGGTCAACGCCGGGGGGGAGTGCATGATCCGATGCGCGCACCACGTCGACTGCGGGAGGCGCGTCGCCGGAGAAGAGATGCATATAACGCGATTCTTTGGTTCCGGGCTGACGCGGGAGAACGGCGGCGAGCGGGGGCTGGCGCTGGCTGAGGCGGTCGAGGGTGGAGACGACGTCGTCGAGGGCCTCGAAGTGATACATGCGTTCGGTGCGGCTGCGAAGTTCGCCGGGAGTTTGCAGACCGCGGAGGAGAAGCACGCAGAGGATGGCGATTTCGCGACGATCGAAATTGAAAACTTCCTGCAGGCGGTGCTCGTACTTGGTGACGCGGCTGTCGGCGCCACTGGCGGGGCCAGCGAGACGCTTTTCCTGCAGCGTGGCGAGAGCGTCGGCGACCGCATCTTCTTCGAGGGTCATCACCGGATCGCGGTTATTTTTCTGATTGCAGGCATTGACCAGAGCGTTCAGAGACAGGGGATAGTAGTCGGGAGTGGTGATGTCTTTTTCGATCAGAGAGCCGAGGACCCGAACTTCGATTTCGGTGAGGACGAAGAGCATGGGTCAAGATTTTCATGCGATATGTCTCAGAAGTCAAAGGCCCCACCCTCTCGCATAAACCGCGAGAAGGGTGGGGCACCCGCTGCTTTCTAGAAAAGGGCGGTGGGGCGGCGCTTCCAGGGCTTGCCTTTTTCCTGGGAAACTTTCTCTACGTCGTTGACGTAGGCACCGACCTGGGTGACGAGGTGATGCAGATCGTTGCCGAGGCTGAAGAAGGTGAAACCTTTTTCAAGGAATTCGCCGACGCGCGGGGTGCCGAACAAGAAGAGTCCGAGGATTACATTATTCTTGCGTGCGTGTTCGATCAGTTTCTTGGTGGCGGCATCGAGTTCGGGCGAAGTGTACATGTGGGGGAACTCGTATTTGTTGTAGAGGCCCATGGACATGCAGAGATCGTTTTGCCCGAGGAAGAGAATGTCGACGCCGGGAACGGCGGCGATTTCGGCGATGTTTTCGATGCAGGAGGCGGTCTCGACTTGCAGGCAGATGATGCCTTCTTTATTGAAATTTCCGGCGTAGCCGAGGAGTCCGGCTTTGTTCATACTGCGTTGCGGAAAATAAACCGACCGCGTGCCGACGGTGGGATACTTGGTGCAACTGATGGCCTGGCGGGCTTCTTCGGCGGTGTTGATGTAGGGGATGAGGACGCCGTCGGCGCCGAGATCAAGAGCCTGCTGGATGCCAGGACGGTCGTCGTAGCCGCCGACGCGGACGATCGATTTGGCGCCGCCGCTGGCGATGGCGCAGAGCATGTATGAAAGTTTTTCGTGGTCCATGGGGCCGTGCTGGGTATCGACGAGGAGCCAGTCGTATCCGCTGTGGGCGATTTGTTCGGCGACGGTGGGGCTGTGCGAGTTGAGGAACAGGCCCATCTTGGGCGTGCCTTGATGCAACTGCTTCTTGAATTCGGAACCGCTCAGCGCGGGTTCGGGCATGCGAAGTTTCTCCTGACGAGCAAGTTGAATTGTGTAGTGTAACGCAGAGGAGCGGCTGAGATGCCGCATGTGGACATGAATTTATTGTGAAGGTATGACCCGGGGACAGGGGATTGGGAATTGGTATAGTCTTGCGAGGATTATTCGTGGTCACGTCGTTGAGCGAGGAGCGACTATGCGAATGCTGCTGAATTGGGTTTTAAGTGCGCTGGCGGTGTGGATCGTGTCGCGAGTGGTGCCAGGGATTTCTGTGAGCGGGATCAAGGAGGCGTTGATCGCAGCGCTCGTCATCGGCTTCATCAATGCAACCATCGGCGCGTTGCTGAAGATTTTGACGTTTCCTTTGACTCTTGTGACGCTCGGGTTGTTCTGGTTTGTGATTAATGCGCTGATGCTCGAACTGGCGTCTGCGCTACTTTCTCCGAGTTTTCACGTGCGCGGATTCTTTGCGGCATTTGTGGGCGCGATCGTGTTGAGCCTGGTCAACCTGGTCCTGAAAGGGATCGTGATGCCTTCCAGGGACGGTCGCTAATTCGTCACGATTCGTCGTCAAACCTTGGTTGGACTGACTTCTTGGGCTGACTTCAGGGGCTTGATTGCCTTCCAATCTTCTTCGGTGAGGGCGCGGCCCAAATTGCTGAATTCGCCGGCGCCTTGCAGGAATTCTCCGCCGTCCATGCGAATGACTTCACCGTTGATGTAGCTGGAGCCGTCGCTGACCAGAAAGGCGGCGAGGTTCGCCAACTCTTCCGTCGTGCCAAAGCGATGTAGCGGATTGCGGTCAAGCGCCAGGGCCTCGAGTTCAGGGCGTGGCATCAGGCGGGAGAACGCGCCTTGCGTGGGAATGGGGCCGGGGGCGATGGCGTTCATGCGGATTCCGCGGTTGCCCCACTCGACGGCGAGACTGCGAGTGAGGGCCTCGACTCCAGCCTTCGAGATAGCGGAGGGAACAACGTAAGCGGAGCCGACTGGGGCGTAAGTTGCCGAGATGCTGAGCACGGTGCCGGGGAGGTTGGATTTGAGCCAGCGGCGTCCGCAGGCCATGGTGGCGTGGAGTGTTCCAAGGAGCACGATGCCGATGACGGATTCGAAGGCGCGCGGGGAAAGTTCTTCGGTGCGGGCGATGAAATTTCCGGCGGCATTGTTAACGAGAATGTCGAGCGGGCCTTCTTCCCAGATGGAATCGATCATGGCCTCGACGGCGTCGAGATTGCGGACATCGCAGGGAAGGGCGTGGATGGTGCCTTTTGTAGCGGCGGCAAGTTCGGCGGCGGTTTGTTCGATGACATCTTCGCGGCGACCGCAGATATGGAGGGTGGCGCCGAGTTCGAGGAAGCGGTGGGCCATGGCTTTGCCGAGGCCGGTGCCGCCGCCGGTGATGAGGATGCGCTTGTCGCGGAGAAGATCTTTGTCGAACATGAGAGCTGGCCTCGATTCAGAGGAGATGTTAGCAAACAGCAGGTTCCTCGCCGGGCTGAAGACCGGGTCGGAATGACAAATTATAGGGGCAGCAGGTTCCTCACCAAGCTTGCGCCCGGCTCGGAATGACAAAATTACATTGAGCGCGGTGCTACGGATCACACGCTACGCGGAAGCCGTAATCGGCATACTGAAAGTCGGGCGGGATGCTGGAGCGGGCGGAGCAGCGAGAAACTTTCACGTGATGGCGCCAGGATCCGCCGCGGGAGGCTTTACGCTGAGCGAGTCCTGAGCGAGGTTCGGGGCCGCGGGGATTGCAGTCCGGAGAGACGGCGTAATAGTTGGGATCGTACCAGTCGCTGCACCACTCGTGGACGTTGTCGCACAGGTTGTAAAGACCGAATGCGTTGGGAGTGTAGCGGGCGACGGGCTCGGGTCCGGTTTGCCAGCGCGTAGCGTAGTCGGGAAGAGATTGCGGCGGATCGTTGCCCCATGGAAAATCTTGTTGTTCAAGATCGCACCGCGCGGCGCGCTCCCATTCGGCCTCAGTTGGAAGACGGTAGGTGCGGGCGGTTTGTGAGGAGAGCCAGCGGCAGTAATGGTCGGCGTCGAACCAAGAAACACCGGCGACTGGTTGCTGGGGATTGCTAAAATCCTTCTCGTTCCAGAACGGCGGAGGGTGCAATCCGGTGGAGCGCAGGAAATGTGCATACCCGGCATTCGTGACTTGCGCAGTGGCAAGTTGGAAGGCGTCGACCCAGACGCGGTGGATGGGGCGTTCGCAATCCTGACCGGAGGCGGAGCCCATGAGGAACCAGGCTGCGGGGATGGAAACCAAATGCGGTTCGATGTAGATCGCGGGGCCGGATCGGAAGTGCGAGTAAGCTGCGGACATTTGTTTTCGCTGAAATGCTCTGGATTAAAGTTTAACAGCGGCGATGGAGGGGTGTGATGGCGAAGCAAAAGCTGCGGTTTAAAGTGAAAATTGAGGGGAAAGACGCGGGCGTTGTGGCGGCGATCAGGCCGCCAGTGGATGTTCCGGAGTTCTTTGGCACGCGAGCGCGAGTGCCGGTGCGCGGGACGATTAACGGCTTTCCGTTTCGGTCGTCGTTGATGCCGATGGGCGGTTGCCACAGGATGCCGGTGAACAAAACCTTGCGCGACGGGGTTGGCGCGAAACCCGGAGACATCGTCGACGTGCTGATGGAGCGTGACGAGGAGAAGCGCACAGTCGAGGCGCCGACAGTTTTGAAGAAAGCGTTGGCGAAAAACAAAGTGGCGAAGGCGAACTGGGAGAAGCTGGCATTCACCCATCAGAAGGAGATGGCGGTTTGGATTGAGGGAGCGAAGCAGGAAGAGACGCGGGCGCGGCGGTTTGCGAAAGTGATGCAGGTGTTGGAGAAGGGGACGAAGTGGACGGGGTGAGTGGTCGTGGCGCGGGGGCTAAGCCCGGGTCCAGTTAGGGGTGTCGGTAATCGCAGCGCTGAAGCGCTGCGCCACCCAAAGGCGATACCACATCTAACAATTTCTGTGGACGCTGGGGCTAAAGCCCGGGTTCAGTTAGGGATGTCAGTAATCGCAACGCTCAAGCTGCTGCGCCACCCAAAGGCATTTTACTAGCCTCCACAACTTCTATTAACCTCCATCAACTCCGCGCAAGGTGCGGACGATTGCGGCGATGTCGTTTTCCTGGAAGAGGCGGATTGCGGCGATGCCGGCTGCTCCGGCTTGCAGGCAGGAGTGGGCGTTCTGCAGAGTGATCCCTCCGAGCGCGAGCACTGAAATTTTAGCGTGGCAAGCCTGACGGAGAGCGTCGAGGCCTTTTGGGCTGGTTCCGGGGGCATCTTTCTTTTCGAAGACGGGAGCGAAGAGAGCCAAGTTAGCGCCGATTGCGGCAGCCTGGGTGACTTCTTCTGGGGAGTGACAGGAGATCGAGATCCGCGGATTTTCTGGTAAGATTTCGCGGGCAAGAGTGCCCGTGCCACACTTCCATATTTTTCGTACTTCTTCCGCTGAAACATCGTTCGCGGGAAGGTGAACTCCGGCGGCGCCGGTGGCGAGGGCCACGTCGGTGCGGGAATTGATGAGTAAATCAGTTCTCAGTTCTCGGTTCTTAGTTCTCAGTTGAAGGATGATTTGTACGGCTTCGCGGGCTAGCGATTCCAGTTCGCGGATGGAGAGATCTTTTTCGCGGAGTTGGATGTAGTTGACGCCAGCGCCGGCGGCTTCGGTGATTTTGCCGAGGAGACGGAAGCGGCGAGCGCGTTCGTCCCCTGGGAAGGCGGTACGGTCGGTGATGTAGTAGAGGAGGCAGCTTTCGGGCATCGGGTTTCTGCTCTAGTTTAGGACAAGGAAGGTCGAGCTGCGCTCGATGGACAGCCGGGGGCGGCTGTCCGTACATACTACGGCCGCGTCTTCGCGATTTCGGGAAGGACTTCTTGTTCTTTTTCTTTCTTGGGAGGGCCGCCTAGATGGTATTCGGTGAGGCCCTCACGCAAAAAGTTAAATGCGTCTTCCGGGGAGTCGACGAACTTGAACAGATTCAGATCTTGCGGGGCGACGGTACCAGCGTCGACGAAGGCCTGGAAGTTCATGATGCGATGCCAGTATTCACTGCCGTAGATGACGACGAGAATTTTCTTGGCAAGCTTGTCGGTTTGCGCGAGGGTAAGGATTTCGAAAAGTTCGTCGATGGTGCCGAAGCCGCCGGGAAAAATCACCAGAGCTTTGGCGAGATAAGCGAACCAGAACTTGCGCATGAAGAAATAGTGGAATTCGAAATTCAGCGAGGGCGTGATGTATTGATTGGGATTCTGCTCGAAGGGCAGATTGATGTTGAGGCCGATGCTTTTGCCTCCGGCCTCGTGGGCGCCTAGATTGGCCGCTTCCATGATACCGGGGCCACCGCCCGTAGTAACGACGAAACGCCGGCGGCGGGCAGGAATTTGAATGGACCACTCGGTCAGAAGAAAAGCGAGGCGGCGCGCGTCTTCGTAGTAGCGGGCCATGTCGACAGCGGCACGGGCGCGCTTGAGGCAGTCTTGTTGCTCTGCGGCGCCAGTTTTCGAATCGCTTTTTTCCACGGCAGCCAGATTTTTTTTGGCGGTGTCGCCTCCCTGGAAACGGGCGGAGCCGAAAAAGACGACCGTATCCTGAATCTGCTCGCGGCGGAAGCGCGCGAGCGGCTCCTGGTACTCCGCGAGAATGCGGAGAATGCGTCCGTCAGGACTGTTGATGAAGGGTTGATTCTCGTAGGCCAGCGGGGCGGATTTGAGCTTATCGACCATGTAGAAGACTCACGTTCTGATTTTGATGACTGTTAACCCAGGAGCCGATTGTGCAGGCTACCACACTACCTCAGAAGCTACTGACGATCGTGATAGTGAAGGGCTTCCCAGAAGCCGATCCAAATATCGAGCAAACCCAAGCCGCTGCACAGGCCGCGAAAGAATCCGGTTGAGATCAAGGTACGAAGCCAGGGATAGGAAAGCAGAAGATAGTTGTCGGTCCACTCCGGGGTCCAGGGCAAAATCACGAGCAGGACTCCGGCGACGGCGCTGATGAGGACGAACAGGAAGACCGAGGTGCGATGCAGCCAGAGCTGCAACCTGGTGTGCGGAGCAGCTTCAGGATCCAACGCTTTCGGCTCCAGGAGGCCGGTAATGGTTTGCTGGGCCTCCGGGCGGACGGGCACGGGACCGCTTTCGATGGGTAGCTTGGGATCGGCGGTCACCGGAGACTCCGCTGGCGCAGGCATGGAATCGCTAGCAAAAGTGCGTCGGATACCGGGCCAAAAAAGTGAGGGGCAAAACCCATCGGGCTATTCTACGACTTCAAGGGCTTGATGCGCTCGGCGACGTCGCGATAATCGATGTTGCGGCCGTAAACCTCCATGAAGTGCTTGAGGGCGGAGGGTTTATCGCCAGCGGTCTCATAGGCAGCCGCGACTTCGTAGTGGAGAGCGGTGCGCGTCTCTTCGTCGATGCCCTTGGAATCGAGGGCTTTTTGGTACCAGCGGAT
>DATEQW010000084.1:0-8955 GCA_035272245.1 Candidatus Sulfotelmatobacter sp.
AAACGATGTCCAATTCCGGATGGCAACGTGCGTATACACCAGTGGCGCCTTCACCAGATACGCGAGTGCTTTTTTTTGCTTCTCCGGCAATTCCGGACAAACATAGGGAATCATCCCGTTGTAGCAGGCGAGAACACACTGCTTGGCTCTGACACTTTGTAGCTTGTTCCCACGGACATACGACACCGCAACTTCCTTCGCCGGCCCCGAGTTCGCGTGTTTCACATTCACAACCGTACTGTTAAGCCGGATCCGAACAGCGGATCCATCGCGGTCTAGGTGGCTATAGTAAGCGCGCGCCGTCACCACATCCTCCATCGTGTGCCCGGGAATCGATCCCGGTATCAGACTTCGGACCAAAAGCCGGGCGATGGAGGCATTTCCGTCTGGAAAGTGAAAGATGTACGGTTCTTCTTTTTCCTCTTCCCCAAGGCTCATCCCCTGGAAGCCGGCATAGGTGACGCCACCATAATCGTCGCCAGCCATGTAGCACTGGATCGCCGGCACCGCATCAATCCCCACTGCAAACAAATCGTGGGTATAACTTTGAAAAAACTTTAGTGCCTCGGGATGCACGTTGCACATCTTGGTGAGAAAATCCGCGTAGCTGATCTTCGACAACTTTGCGATCTTCTGCTCCCGCGACAGGCCGGGAAGGTAATCCACTTTCTCCGTGTACACGCGCGCGATGTCCCGCCGCACCTCTGCGCTCAGCGGCGTCTTCGCCAACCACTCCGGCCAGGGTGTGGTCCCCAAACCCGCGACCAGCCGGTCTTCCCCGAACGTCTCCTTATCGAAGAAACAGCCGGTGCCCAGCTTCCGCGATTCGTACAGCTTCCGGTCGTAAGCTTTGTAAAATTTCTGCGTGTCAATGCCTAACTCTACGAGCAGTCTTTTCGCCTCGGCGCTGTATGCTTCCGGGCTTTCGATCGACTGCGTTCCCCCGTAGCCGAGCAACATCCGGCCGCCCGCATGGAACTCGTTTCGTTTGGCGTGTCCGCCAAAGTCGTCGTGGTTGTCGATCACCAGCACGCGTGCCTTTTCGCCCGCGCTCTTGCGGAAGAAATAAGCCGCCGCAAGCCCACTGATTCCGCCCCCGACAACAACCAGGTCGTAGATTTCACCCGTCGACTGCGGGCCGCCATCGGTGTCCCAAGCCTCGCCATCGCGCAGACGATGGGCAAACGTGTATGTGCGATCGTGGTTTCCACGCATTCCGGTGAGCGCCGGAGGATAGTAATCCGCCGCCTTCTCCGGCGCGAACGGCTCCGCATTCGTCTGCAGTGCGAACTCCGTCGGTGCCAATGCGGCCAGCGCCCGGTGACTGGCCAGCACTCCGCCAATCCCGATTGCCGCTCCGTTCAGGAAATCCCTCCGCGAAATCGGGCGCCCCATCCCCAATTCACGGTCCCGCCTTTCGTCACCCATTCGCCAACGCCTCCCGGGAACCAAGCGATTATAAAGATAAAGAGAGGAAAGACTTATTTCGGACGTACGCGCCTCAGCCCCAACTCTTCGCCATGCAACCCGCCGCAAGTCTTGTGCAACTAATTTACTAGTTGACAATCCAATACCCTGTACGTCTAATACAACGGGTCAAGGAGGAAGGCATTTGCCCCCGAGAAAGTCCCCAACTCTTACGGAAGCGGAATTGCGCCTGATGGAAGTGCTGTGGCAGAAGGGCCCTTCAACTGTCCAGCAGGTGCAGGAGTTCCTACCCGAGGAGGAGCCGTTGGCCTACAACTCCGTTTTGACCACGATCCGCATCCTTGAGAAGAAGGGCTACGTAAAGCACATAAAGGACGGTCGCGCCTTCGTCTACTCGCCGCTCGTGGAGCGTCAGGAGGCGACCCGCTCTGAGATCGGGCGTTTGGTCAATCGTTTTTTCGGCAATTCTCAGGAATTACTCGTCCTTAACATTCTTGAAGACCGCGGCATGGATGCCGCTGAGCTGATGCGTCTGCGGAAGATGCTGGAAGGGAGCAAGTGACCCCGATGGCGCTAACTTCTCACTGGCAAGCCTTGGCCGAAATTTTTGCCGGCGGGGTGCTCAACAGCACGGCAGAAGGAATCGTCATTGCTCTGGCCCTCTGGGTCGTTCTGCTGGCCCTGAGGCGGCAGAATTCCAGTACTCGTTTTGCCATGTGGTTTTCAGGCTTGGCGGCCATCGTGCTCCTGCCCATCGTCGAGAGCATAGGATCCAATCCAGTCAGCGCGGCCTCGACGGCGTCCCATTTCACTTTGCGCCTGCCCAGTTCCTGGGCGATGGATGCCGTGGCTGTGTGGGCCGTTATCGCCGGTATCGGCTTGGCGAAAATCGGCGTGAGCTTTTGGCAGCTGCGTAGATTGCGCCAAAGTTGTACGGCCATCGATTCCCCCACTTTGCATCCGGTTCTTCGTGAAACTCTGAACCAATTCGGTTCTGGACGGCGCGTAACTCTCTGCACCTCTGACCGAGTGCGCGTACCCACGGCAATCGGTTTCCTGAAGCCGATCGTCGCGATTCCCGGGTGGGCGCTCAGGGAACTATCTCCCGTCGAACTCAATGCGATTCTCCTTCACGAATTGGCGCATCTGCGACGCTGGGACGATTGGACCAATCTAGCGCAGCGAATCTTAAGCGCGCTTCTGTTCTTTCATCCCGCGATTTGGTGGATCGGCGATCGGCTCTCGCGCGAGCGGGAGATGGCCTGCGATGACTTCGTTCTGGCCGCCACCTCGAATCCGCGCGGCTATGCGCAATGCCTCGTCACCGTCGCAGAGAAGAGTTTCTTGCGCCGCGGTGTGGCGTTAGCCCAGGCAGCAGTCGGAAGAATGCAACAGACCGCGCATCGCGTTGCGCGAATTCTTGATGCCGACCGTCCGAAGGCCACCAAGGTCTGGAAGCCGGCGCTCGGATTGGTCTCCGCAGTGTCGGTGGCATGCTTGATTTCGATGCCCCATGCGCCGCTGTTAGTCGCATTTGGCGGCACAGGCCCCGGCCTTTCGCAATCCGCTAGCAGGCTAACTCCCGCGCTGTCGGATACTGTTGGCATCGGAGCGCGAGTGATTCCGGCCTCGCTCCACGTTTCTGGTGAAACGGTCCAAAGAAACAATGCTCTCGCGCGAACTGCCAAGGTCCAAACCCGCAAGCACAGCGCACTGTCAGTGGCGGCCGTCGCGCCGGCGAAAGTCGTGCAACCTCAAACCAGAATGATCAACGCGAGTGCGAAAAGCTCTCGCGATGACGGTGAGCCGAACTCTGTGTTGCTCGTGATGCACACGCAGCAAATGGACGAGTACGGCCACGTCTGGAACATTTGCGTTTGGCGCTTGACCGTAATTCATCCCGTGGATCGCGAAGTTCACAAAGCAATCACTCCAAAATCCACTTAACCAAGATCGATGAAGGTAGAGCGTTGTTCGTCTTTAGAAACTAAATAATTAGTTGTTGCAAAAGGAGAAAACTCGAATGAAAACCTGGGTTACCAAGACCCTCCTGACCCGCCGCCTGATTGTTCCCGTCATGGCAATCGCGCTGGCGTTGTCGTTAACCACTTACGAATTCATCAAGCCGGCTTACGCCAAGGGAGCGGCTGCATCTCCGACCGCGATGCCGCTGGATGACAACAGCGTCAGCGCTCTGCTCTCGCTCGACCAGGCAATGGAGACGCTGGCCGCCCGCGTCACACCCGCAGTTGTGAACGTAGCCGTCACGTCCCATTCGAAAACCGAAGTGGCGGATAGCGAAACGCCCGACATGCCCCAGGGCCTGCCGCCGATGTTCGCGCCGTTCTTCAACCATCCGGGAAGGCAGCAGTCGCAGATCGAGCACGGCATCGGCAGCGGCGTGCTGATCTCGCCCGATGGGTACATCGTGACCAACAATCACGTCATCGATGGCGCCGTCGATATCCGCGTCACGCTCAAGGATCGTCGCATTATGACGGCCAAGCTGATCGGAGCCGATCCGCTCACCGATCTCGCCGTGATCAAGGTAGACGGAACCAATCTCCCGAATGCCCCCTGGGGCAATTCAACTTCATTGCGCCCGGGACAGACCGTGCTAGCCTTCGGCAATCCCTTCGGTTTCCGCTTCACCGTCACTCGGGGAATCGTCAGCGGCCTGAACCGTCCGAATCCGTTCTCACGCAACGGCCGAGCTCCGGGAAGCTTCATCCAGACTGACGCAGCCATCAATCCAGGAAACTCCGGCGGTCCGCTGGTGGATGCTCGCGGTGAAGTGATCGGCATCAACACCTTCCTCGTATCGAACTCGGATAGTTTCTCGGGCATGGGTTTTGCAATTCCCAGCCAGATCGTGCGTCCCACCGTGGAAGCTCTGATCCGAAGCGGCAAGGTGCATCATGGTTACATGGGCATCGGAATCAGCGATGTGACGCCGGAGAATGCGAAGTTCTTCCACGTCGAGAACAACGAAGGTGCCGTAGTCACGCAGGTGGAAGATGGCTCACCCGCGGCGAAGGCCGGTTTGAAAGTCGGAGACGTCATCACCGAACTCGATGGCCAACCAGTTAGCGATGCCAGCCAGCTTCAGATCGAAGTCGGACAGAAGGAGCCCGGTTCGAGCATCAAGCTGGGAGTTCTGCGCGATGGCAAGAACATCAACGCGCCCGTCACGCTCGAGGAAATGGGCAGCCGCGACCATGCTGGCAAGGAAGTCGGCAGCAACAGCAACGGCAAGCCACGCTGGGGCCTCGGTCTGACCGATATGACTCCGGAGCTGCGCGAGCAACTGCAGGCGTCCAGTGACGTTCATGGCGCAGTCGTAGAGCAGGTCCAACCCGGCAGCGCCGCTGACAACGCTGGTCTGCAACGCGGGGACGTGATCGTTGAAGTCGATCGCCATCCCGTGCAGAATGCTGCCGATGTTCAGAAGGCATTGTCCGCAGTGCCCAAGGGACAAGACGCTCTGGTTCTGGTCTGGTCGAACGGCGGAAGCACTTTCCGCGTGCTGCACTCAACTGAAACAGCGCCGGGCATGTAACGATTGGTACGAGAGCGCTGGTAGGCGAATCCCGCGTTCGACGGCCATCATGCCAGTTTATTCATGACGGTTTTCGGGCGCGGGATTAGCTTTGCGCGATGTCTACCCGCCCTTGGAGTTCGGAGTCAGCCCCATACGCCGAACAAGGTCCCCGAATCGCGGGTCCGAACGCAGCGAGTCAAAGGCAGGATCGACATTCATTAGCGTCCCCAAAGCTCTTCGTTCTTCATAGTTGCGAGCCAGCCATTCCAAAGCACTTTGTTTGTCTCCGAGCCGCGCATATAGTTGCGGATTATCAAATTCACCAATGTTGGCCCCCGATTTCAAAAGTTGCTGCCAGAATCCTGTGGCGCCCTTGGCCACGAATGCCTTTCTGAGCGCAACTTCCTGCGACGCGGCATTCTTGACAACGCTAGCGTTGCCTGACAGAAGTTGTCCCTTGGTAAGCTCGCTGATGGCGTTCTGATACTGTCCCACTTCGGAGTACAGCCAAGCAAAGTGATAATAGGTCACAAAGAAATCAGGATTTAACTCGATTGCCTTTTTGAATTGTTCCTCCGCCTGGTCATATCTCCGGGCATAGAAATAGGTCAAACCGAAGACGGTGTTATAGATCCGGGAGAATGGATCAAGTTCCAATGCCTTCTTCATTTCGGCGATGGCCTCTGCTGATTTGCCCAGCGGTGTTAAGTACGTCCAGGCATATCTAAAGTGCGCTTCGGCGTAGTTCGGATTGAGTTCAATCGCTCGCTTGAACTCCTGTTCGGCGCCTTGCCAGTCATATTCAAAGTCAGCTTTTTCCGCTCCCAGCGCAGCGTGGGCTTCAGCAAGGTCGCCGTCTAGCTCCAATGCTCTGGAAGCTGCCGCCTTTGCCTTTGGATAGAAGTCCTGCGGGGAGCGAATGGCGTTAGCGAGGCAGGAATCGGCCAGTCCCGCGTAGGCCAGTGCGAACCCTGGGTCCTTCTCGATGGAGCGTTGAAAATACTCCGCGCTTTTATCGATCTCCGGAAAAGTCCGCCGGTTCACGTAAAACCGGCCTTTGAGGTAAAGCTCATAAGCCTCTGGGTTTGGGGCGTACTTGTCAGTCGAGCGACCTCCGTGAGGCGGAGTGAGTTTTACCTGAACCTGCTGTGCGATGGCTCTGCCCAGTTCGTTCTGCAGTGCGAGAAGTCCTCCGGTTTCGCGCTCGTAATTGTGCGCCCACAGATGGACTTGATCTTTGACCCGAATCAGTTGCGCGCTGACGCGTGCGACACCTCCTTCTCGCCGGACGCTACCCTCGAGAATATAGTCGACCCCCAGTTCGCGCCCGATTTGCGCGATCGTCTCGTTGGTGTGTTTATAGGACGCAGCCGAAGTTCGAGCGATCACGCCGAGTCGCTCCGGGTTGAGTTCACCTAAGTCGGTGATTGTCTCTTCGGTCAAACCATCGCTGAAGTACTCCTGCTCTGGGTCGTTACTTAGGTTTGCAAACGGGAGAACCGCCAGCATCACCCGTCCTTGGAGAACAGCAGATTGCGCCAAGGATCTTTGGCGGAACTTGTAAATACTGGCGACGAGAACCACAACGAACAGTGCCGCCAGCAAGGCAACCCACGGCCGGGATGCCCAAGCTACTCGTGACTCTTGGCGGTTTGCGAGAGCCGTAGAACCTTCTTGGGCGATTGTGTCCGGGGATTCAAGCTTCGTGTCCCGGCCTTCCCGGACCCCGACCCCGGCCTCCAACACCGTCGCGATGAACCGATATCCTTTGCCCGTTACTGTTTGTACGAAAACTGGATTCTCAGGGTCGTCTCTTAGAACCTGGCGAATCTTCCGTATCGCTCCGTTGATGCTGCTATCGGTATCCAGGTAAATATCCTTACCCCAGATCCTTGCGATGATGTCTTCTCGGGTGACCAGTTGCCCCCGGCGCTCGACCAGCAGGAACAAGAGGTCGAGAGGAATTCGCTCGAGCTTCAGTGCGCGGCCGGAACGGCGAAGCTCATAGGCCCCCTCGTCCAGTTCAAGACCGTTTCCGAATTTCACGACGTCCGCGGGCATAGCAGAACCTAACAACAAGAGGACGACATTCTACATTGACTCGATCCGGCGATGACAACGGCCATCTCTTCAATAACTTACGAGATCACCAAAAAAACATCGAACCGTCAGATACGCGCCATTGCCAATCTCGGCCAATCGCAGCAATCTGCTCGGGACGACTGAGGCCTGAGGGCCCAGCAAATGGAGCTTTGAGGAGACAAAAAAATGAAAACATGGTTCTGCAAAACAACATTGGCGGCAGCGGCAGCATGCCTGACGCTTGCGGCAGCATCCGCGGCGCACGCAGCGGCGTGCTCGAATGCGTCGCTTACAGGCAAATACGGCCAAACCATCTCCGGCGAATTTCTGCCTGGGCCGCCGGGCGTCGTTGTACCCCAAAACGGAGTCGCGATGACCGATTTCGACGGAAACGGAAAATTCACGCAGAAAGATTTCGTCGTGATTGGCGGCACTCCTACCACATCTGATTTTGCGGACGAGACAGGCACGTACAAGATCAACGCCGACTGCACGGGGACAGCGACCATCAACTACCCGGATGGAGGATGGATTGATCTAGAGCTTGTCGTTGTAAACCGCGGCCAAGAGTTCTACACCGTTGTTTCAGCGCTAAGCATGGTCGGGGGCCCGGTGCCAACGAACATCGGCAGCCACGGTCGGCGCGCGGACAACTAGGAAGCGGGCAAAACTGGCCGTCCACCCCGTGTGGGTACTGACCATTCCACACGGGGTGCGGACCAGAAGGAAACCAGCAATGAGTGATTGCATAGACGGAGTGACGCGCTATCAGTTGGCTCGAATGATTTCGGGTTGCCACACCCCGGACGTATGATTAGGTCGAGGAGTACGAGCCGTGACCCAGCGCAAAGACAAGCTTCGTCAGCCCAAGTCTCGCCAACCCAAGCTTCTTCCACCCCAGGATCATACTCAACTCGGCCGGACCGCAGTCCAGATCTTTGCCGCCAATGATCGCATAAACCAGCTTCTCATCGAGAAGTTCGATCCCGCCGTCTGGACAGCAAAACCGCCCGGCAACACCCGGACCATTGCGGCGATCTTTACCCACATGCACAATGTCCGGACCAAGTGGATCAGGCTTACAGCCCCGCACCTGAAGATTCCGCCCCAGCTTAATCGAGTGCATTGCACGCCGCAGCAGGCCGGTGCGGGATTGGCCGTGAGTGCCACTCGCTGCGCGGAGATGCTCGCGGAAGCGCTCAGCGATGGCGGGGGCCGCGTCCAGAAGTTTCTCAGAGACGGCTGGGCTCGCCCTTGGCCGGTAGGCGTGGAAATGCTGTGCTACATGCTTTCTCACGAAGCTCACCATCGGGGGCAGGTGTGTATGCTCGCGCATCAACTCGGATTTCCGTTGCCGAACGAAGTGACCTCCGGCATGTGGAATTGGGAGAAACTCTGGAAAGAGTGCGGGTCGCCCGCCGGTCCCGGCCGCGATTCTTAAGTAGTTTGGGAAATCGGGCGATAGCGTTCACGGGACGCCCATCGCAGCAGGCGCTCGATGTTATCCTAGTTGAGATTCATCCCCGATGAGGCAGTAACCCTTTCATGCCGAATTCAACCATTCCCAAGCAAGACGTTCCTGAAGCTCAATCCGCGACCGAAGCTACGGAATCCTTCAGCGACATGCTCTCGCAGTATGAGAAGAGCCACGTGCGCCAGCGAGAAGACGGCAGCAAGCAAATCCAAGGCACCGTGATCACTGTCTCTGCCGACTCCGTGTTTCTCGATATCGGATTCAAGAGCGAAGGCATCCTGCCGCTCGCAGATTTCCAGAACGCCGGAGAAACTCCAAAGCCCGGCGATAAGCTGCCGGTTTCGGTCAAAGGTCGCGATCCGGAAGGCTATTACCAACTCACGCGCGCGAAAGTCGAGCGCCCGAAAGACTGGTCGGCGTTGGAGAAGGC
>DATEQW010000085.1:0-42334 GCA_035272245.1 Candidatus Sulfotelmatobacter sp.
ATCGGAATGCTGCGAATGAAAGGAGGAACTTTGCCGGGAACTTCGTCAAGCCCGCGGAACATGATGTGTTTGCCCGTGGCTTTCACTCCGGCACGCTCCAGAACCTCGCGCAGGCGAGGACCAGAGAATCGGGCTGTGCCCACTGCACCTTTGCCCCACTGTATGCCGGGAACCTGCGGACGGTGCAAGCTGCGTCCGTTGCCGGCGCACTCAAGCGTGTTGACCACCGAATGGGTTTCAAGTTTGGAAAGTTCGGCCAAGCTCAGCGTGAGAGGCTTCTCCACCTCTCCGCCAAGCGAGAGTCGCCAGCCGCTTGCGTCGAGCTCAATCGGTTCGTGCATATGATTGCGCACGAAGAAGTGTGGCACCGGAGTGAGCCAGGTATTGAAATACTCAACTGGGCTTTCCAGATCAACGAAACGGAATGAGCGAAGAATCATGCCGTCCTCGCCGGGGAACGGAACGGCCTGTCCCTGCGGAAGAGCCCACGTCAACATGAAAGGCGCCGTGGCGGCGGCCAACGCCGCCCCCGAAATTTGCCTGAGAAATTCACGTCTGGAGTTCATAGTCCTCCGAGCACGCTTGCAAAGAAATCGCTTTCGAAATATGTCATCCGGGAAGTGCTAGCGTAAATTCAAATTAACACCACCGGCCCGGAAAAGGAGAGTAGCCGTAACCAGGCCGGCGGCGCTTTCGAAGGGAAGGCGCCCCTCGAAAAGTGGAAAAATCCGCGGAAACCTGCAGGTCCCGCGCCGAAAACTGACGCGGGACCTGCTTGCGGCTTACGGCAGGATGTAACGGAAGGAAGTAAAGACCATGTTGTCGATTCCCTCCGGTGTCACGCCAACTCCCTTCGTAAAGCCAACGCCCGACCACGTATCACGCGTCAAGTACGAGTACTGCGAGCCGAACTGGAACCTGCCTCTGGGCCCGCTGTAAAAGCGATACCAGAATCCGACAGTTCCCTCGATCACGGCGCGGGTATCGGCCGTGCAGTTCGTAAGGCTTGTAGGAGTGAAGCCGGTGCTCACCGCGGGAGGTAGTTCTGTGTAGCACCCCGAGTTATTGAACAAGGGCGCTCCATAACCAACTTCCTTCCCCGTTATGGGATCAAAGCTGGAGGTCCGCTGAGCGTACTCGACACCACCGTAGCCGTATATATCGAACTTCTTGGCTTTCCATTCAAGCGTGGTGAGCCCTTCTAAGTTCTTCACTAAATGAAGCGTACCGTCGCCGTTGATGGAGACATCCGGCAGCCCTGCTGGGGCATAGCGACCAACTCCGCTGCCGCCTAATCCTTTCACACCGAAGACCAGGTGGTGGGCAATGGTCCAGCGGGCGCTTGCGCCGATGCCGCCTCCATCCTTGGAAGCATTATGGGCTCCGAGGGCGTTAGGACCAGGGACGGTGCTGCCGCCGCAAAGAGTGGTTGTTGCCGAAGCGACCTCTCCGCAGGGAAATATGCGGTCGGTGAAGCGGTCGTACAGTCCGAAGATCTCGTAGTGCCCAAAGCCGGGATCAAAAGCGGCTTTCGCGATGATATCCGGCGAAGGATTGAAAGTATAAGTTGAGGTGGTGTTATAGCTGTTGCTGGCGCCCGCCTGACCGAGAAGGAAATTATCTCCGTTGCCGTGCGTGGTGAGCGTGCCTTGCGCATTTTCCATGGCGACGGCGAATGCAACCTTATCGCCGAAGGTCTTGGTGAGCCGGATTCCATACTGGCGCGTGAAGACGAAGCCTACGTTGTAAGACGGGTCGATGGTCTTAGGCCGGGCGTCATTAGTTCTACCCAAGTCATCGTCCGGAGAGATTCCCTTCCCGTTTTCTGTCGCCAGACTCCAAGCCTGGCCGCCGAGGAAGCTCCAGCCATTGTTGAACTTGGCCTGCGCCCACGCTTGTCGCAGACGGAGAGTGTAACTGTTGGTTGAGGTAGAACTGGAGGTGACGCCGGCAGAAAGGAAGTCGGCGGATACATAGCTGGAAAGATCTACGTCCTTCAAGCGACCGTTGACATAAGTGGTGATCTTAGACTGGCGTCCTGAACCGAAAAACTCCGATACTTGGCTCTGCGAGGCGCCTGGCATAGTCACGGAGTTAAAGGGCGTCGGCAAATCTGCGGAGAGTGCTCGCGAGCGGCGCACAAATTCAGCGGCGGCATATCCGCCGGGGGTGATGTTGATACCTCTAAAATGGATGGTGAGCGGGCCCTCGATGGGGCTCGCGTTAGGCTGCGTCTGCGCGTCTTGCAGGTTCAGGTTGGGAGTGGCGCCAACTTGCTGGGCCGAGATACCGGTTGTGACCTCTGCCACTTGTTGCTGCGGTAGGGGTCCCGGATCCGCCTTGGTAGCACTTTCCGCAGCAGCCTGCTGCGCCTGCTGGCGTTGCAGTTGCTGCGTGAGCCGGTCTATCTGAAGTTGCTGCGCGGCCAAAGCATCTTTCAGAGCCTGGACATCCGCGGCCGTTACGGCGGAAGGTGCAGGTGCGGGAGTTGCAGGAGCCGGGGCAGGCGAAGTCGCCGCTACTCCGTGTTCTCCGTTGGAAGCCAGCGTAATCGGGCTGGACGTTTGTGCCCAAACACTGGCTGAAAATGCTGCCAGAGTCAGAGCTGCTAGAAACACGTTCTTCGTTCGATGCATGGGATTAAATCTCTCCTTTTTGAGTTTTGTTTGGACGACATTGACCGGGGGAGCTACAGAAAACCCTTTTTGCTATCCGGGGCTGGGACAGGCCCCGATTTTGTTCGTTGACTTTCCCGGGCACTCCTTTAGGCCATAGGGAGGTGACGCAAAATTGGAACCGCCATAACTGAGGCCTCGATTACCGAAAACGGGACGGTTCTCGAGCGAGGCCAACCGATGTACGCCTATTATCACAATCGATTTACTAGTGTTTACGCGCACAAATTTACACGTTCCTTGTTAACGGCGAATTAATTTCTGAAAGCCGGGGGGATTCTTTCGTGGCTGCGAAGGCCTAGGTTGAGGATGTTAACCCCCACCTGCGTTGCAAGCGGCTTTCCATCGATTTGAACACCAAGCCATCTACCACATAGCCGATGGCAATAATCAGGATCATCACGGCAATGACCGCGCTCATATCGTTCAAGTCGCGGCCCATCATCAAGACTTGTCCCAGTCCCAAACTCAGGTAAAGCATCTCGGCGGTAATCAGCGAGCGCCAGGCGAAAGCCCATCCCTGTTTCAAGCCGGACACGATGAAGGGCAGACTCGCGGGCAACAGGACGTGCCAAAACAATTGAAATCCGCTGGCGCCGAGGTTGCGACCAGCCATGGCGTAGATCTTCGGCATCTGCTTGCGTCCATCTTCCATGGCCAAGGTGACGGACAGGAACGATCCCATGACAACCACTAACAGAATCGCGTTTTGGCTAAGGCCAAACCACAGCAGCGCCAGAGGCCACCAGCAGATGCTTGGCAGGCTCTGCAAACTCACCAGCAACCCGCCCATGGTTTCTTCCAGAAACTTGCTGCTGGCCACGCCCAGTCCAAGAATCATGCCCAGAACAACCGAGATGGCATAACCAATCAACACTCGGCGCATACTGACCGCGATGGCGATCCAATAGCTGTGATCCTGAAATCCAGCGTACAGTGCCTCGCCGACACCCCATGGGGTGGGGAACAAATAGGGCGGCCAGATTTTCAATTCGGCCAGCAGAGTCCACAGGCCAAACAGTCCGGCATAAAAAATGATCAAGCGAGCAGCCCGCTTCATGGCTCAACCACCGTTTGCACGTGAGGTTTCACTCCCGCCTGGTATTCCACTTCGAGGGAACGGTTAATCTCTTCCCGCAACTCGCCGAGGATCACACCAGCCGTGCGGGCCACGTTCAAGTCTTCTAGCACGCGAGGCCGCGGCAACTCGATGGTGAATTCTCGTTTCACACGCCCCGGTCGGAAGGTCAGCAGAATGACGCGATCGCCCAGACGGATAGCCTCCCGCACATTGTGTGTCACGAAGATGATGGTGCGCCCAGTCTCCGCCCAAATGCGTTCGAGTTCCTCGTGCAGCAGGTCGCGGGTCTGGGCATCGAGCGCGGCAAAAGGTTCATCCATCAGCAGGACATCTGGTTCGGTCGCGAGGGCGCGAGCCAGAGCTACGCGCTGCCGCATGCCGCCGGATAGCTGGTGAGTGTAGCTGTCTTCGAATTGAGAGAGGTGCACCAGACGCAGGTAATAGCGCGTCTTCTCTTCCCTTTCTGCCTTGCCGATGCCCTTCATCTTCATTCCAAACTGAACGTTATCTCCCACCGTAAGCCAAGGGAAAAGACCCAACTCCTGAAAGATCAGAATGCGGTCGGTCCCTGGTCCTTGCACGGGCTTTCCATCTACGAGAACTTGGCCTGAAGTCTGCTGATGCAGACCCGCGATCAGATGCAGCAGGGTCGATTTGCCGCAGCCGGAAGGCCCCACGATACAAAGAAACTCTCCCGCCTTTACCTCAAGATTAATGTGATCAAGCGCCAGCATACGTTCGCCGGTCCGCGTCCGATAGCTGAGACAGATGTCGGTAAGGCCGACCTTCGGAATGTCCGCAACTCCGCGTTTCGTGTGCGCCGCTACAGCCAGACCTACTTTCCCCCGGGAAGCGCCGACGCGCGACGGTTTGCGAGGATCGCTCTTCCGCGGATCAATCGTTGGGACCGGAAGTTGCGACGGAAAATTGTGCGCATTCGTGCTCATTGAATGGCCTTCCTTCCCTTCTCTGCCAGGACCTGATTCAGAAGCGTCAGATCGTAAAGCCGCGTGAGATCGGGCATCTGGCGGCCGAGGAATCCGTCGTCGAAGGCTTGTTGCGCCGCAGTGGTGAGCGCACTATGCAGCGGATCATAGGTGACTTGCATGCGGGCAAAGGCCTCATCGAGAACCACGGACGGAAGAGCCTTGCCGGTCTCCGCCAGAATCTGCTGGTTCAAGAGTTTCTTGGCTTCTGAGGGGTGATCATTAATCCAATCGGTAAGATCGACGTTCGCCCGGATCCAGTTCTTGACCAGGTCGGGATGACTCGTCAGGAACTTTGCATTCACGACTAAGACCCCGATGACAAACTGCCCATTCGGCCAAAGGGTGCGCTCATCGACAAACAGGCGGCCATTTCCCTCGTGGATCAAACGCGTAGCCCACGGTTCAGGAGCCCAGGCCGCATCCAACTCCTTCTTCAGGAACAACGTGAGTTGATCGGGATTGGCCATGGGGATGATCCGCACGTCGCCGCCTTTGTCGTTCGTCTTCATCCCATGACTCTTGAGCCAGTTGCGGAGCGCCACATCCTGAGTGTTGCCGAATTGCGGCGAAGCCACTCGCTTCCCATGGAGATCCTCCGGCTTCTGAATTCCGCTGTCGTTCCGCACGATCAGCGATGCGCCGCCGCTGGCCGCTCCTGCTACCACTCGCAGAGCCTCTCCGTTGGAACGCACGTAGCCGTTAATTGCCGGGTTTGGACCTACGTAAGTCATGTCAATCGCGCCACCAAACAAGGCTTCAATGGCGGAGGGGCCGGCGTTGAAGCTGGTCCACTGCACTTTCACCTGCGGTCCCATGGCTTTGTCGAACCAGCCGTTGGCTTTTCCCACCATGGCTTGCGCGTGCGTAATATTGGGAAACGCGCCCACGCGAATGGCAGTTTGCGTCCACCCAGGAAGCGCGGCGACCAACCCAACCATCAGCCCAAAGATAAGTCTCTTACTCACTCTTCTTTCCCCCGACGACCATGGGGAGGAGCGCCGCCTTTTCTGTCTCTTTTTTCTTGGCCGCCTGCTTGCCCTTGGTGACGCGCGGATGCGGCTCGGCGATAAGGTCAGCCAAAGTTCTATTTTCCAGGATGTGCGCGGCTGCGTCGCGCACGTCCAGGAACAGCTGGTAAAGCGCCCGGTGCGGCAAATCGCGGACAATCAGCGCACGCAATTGCTCGGCATCGCCAAACGGCGCCAGCGGACCATCGATCAATCGTATGATTTCGCTCAGCCGGATTTCAGCAGGATCGCGGCGCAACTGGTATCCGCCCTTCGCTCCACGCACACTCTCAACGATGCGCGCGTTCTTTAGTTCAAGGAGAATCAGCTCGAGAAATTTCTCGGGCAAGTTCTCTTCATAAGCGACTTCCCGGATCTTGATGGCACCCTGGTGGTAACGGCGTGCCAGCATCATCATCGCCTGCAGCGCGTAAAGTCCCTTTTGCGAAATTTTCATAGCGCGGCCACTATACCATAAAGTCCATTGTATTAATAGACTTTATAGACCACCAGGGAGCAATTCTCGCGCCATCTTGAAGCTGCCTCGGCTACATCGAACAAACCTGATTTCAGAGGTTTACAGAAGGTCCAGAAATGTTCCCGCGAGTCGAAGTGCATTCCGTTGCAGTTTCGAGGACATGGGAGAGCTTTCAGAACTGAAATCGGAATCGATCGATCTCAGATCTCGGGCAGAATACGCAGCACCTGCACGGTAATATTGTCTGGCCCGCCCCGCTGCCGAGCCAGCTTTACTAACGTCTCACAACACTCCGCCGGGGCATTTTTGCCCGCCGCCATCTCCAATTCTTCGTCCGTCACGACGCCCCAAAGTCCATCGGTGCAGAGCAGCAGATCGTCTCCATCCTGCAACATCGTTCCGTATTCGACGGCATCCACAGCAACCTCCGTGCCCGCTCCCAAGGCACCGGTCAGAATATGGCGCTGGGGATGCTTCTCCGCGTCCTCGGCACGCACGATACCGCTTTCCACTAGCCGGCTAACGTAGGAGTGGTCGCGCGTTAACCGCGAAATTCGAGCACCACGTACCAGATACAGTCGGCTGTCCCCCACGTGCGCAAAATACAACTGTCGATTACGAACGACCAGAGCGGTGCACGTCGTTCCCATTCCGTGAAGCTCGGGATGCTGCAAGGCGTAATTCTGAATCCTATTGTGAGCGGTGGCAAATGCCTCCAGCAAAGTCGCACGGGGATCGTCCCGCACCATGGTGTCGTAAACTTCGCGCACCGTTTCTACCGCCAGGCGGCTGGCCTCCAGGCCGCCTTCGTATCCACCCATGCCGTCGGCAATTACGGCCAATCTTCCCTTTCGCTGGAATTCGCCCTCAGCCGCCGGCTCCCAATAGAGGTAGGAATCTTCATTATTGTCGCGTTGGCAGCCCACGTCGCTGAGGCTCGCCACTTCCACTCCAGGTTTCACGTTCATGCAGTCGACCGACATTCCTTGGTTACCTACAACGCAACGTCGAGTACAAGAGTACGGCGGACCGTTGCAGTCCACGCGCATGGCCCCAATCTGCCCCGGTCATTATAGACAAGTGCCCGTGCAAACACGCAACGCTCTCCCCCGTGTTACGAAAAACAAAAAAGCCGCGGCCATCCGCGGCTTAGGTCCTGAACTCGGGGAGTCAGACGCTCGAGCTACTTCCCATCATGCTTATCTTTATAGATCTGCTTGCTCGTACGGTTCTGTTCCCGGTTGAGCTGCTTCTGCTCGCCCTTGGTCAGATGACCGTTGTGAGCCGCCATATCCGCCTTCTGCTGGTTCTCGATATTCTGTTCGCGATTTTCCAGGCGCGAAGTCTGGCCGGGCGTCAGCGTACCGTTTTTCACGCCATTCGCGATCCGGTCCTGCTGGTTGGTCTCGCGGCCATTCACTTCGTTGACGCGAGGATGACCGGGATCAACCTGGCCCGGGCCCGCGCCGGATGTGTTGCTGTCTTGGGTTTGAGCAGCGGCGGCACCCACAAACATCAGACCACCCACTGCCAGGACTAAGAGCGACTTCGTGATTTTATTGTTCATGTTGGGTCTAAACCCTCGCGTCGCAGTTTAGTTGCGCGCCGCTAAACATCGCCAATTACGAAAGGAGGCGGCGAATCCTAAGCCGAAAGAAACAGTGTTCAAAGTAACCATCTGAGATTACTGAAGTCACCGGGCGCGATGACCAAGCCTCAAACGAGCCCACTCCGCCGGTTTCCGCAATGGCGTATTCCCCCAGTCGAGTGCGACAATAGCCGATCCATGAGGGCTGCACTTACACGGCGACCTTTAATTGTTCTTCTCCTGATTGCATTTGGTCACTCGCTTTCCGGCCAATCTGCTCCTCGCGCTCACTCAGCGGGCGTCCGGCGATACACATTCAAAGTCATCCAAACGTTTCCCCATGATCCGCACGCTTTTACCCAAGGTCTGGTATTTCATGGCGGGTTTCTATACGAAGGCACCGGGCTCAAGGGCAGATCATCGTTGCGCAAGGTGCGTCTTGAAACTGGAGAAGTTGTTCAAGAAGTCGATCTGGCGCCTGAACTCTTCGGCGAGGGAATTACCATCGTCAAGAATGAAATCGTACAACTGACCTGGCAGTCCCAGATTGGATTCGTCTACAACCTGAGCGATTTCCATTTGCTGCGGCAATTCTCTTACCCCGGGGAAGGATGGGGTTTAACCACCGACGGCCGTGAGATTTTTATGAGTGACGGTACACCGGAGATCCGTGTCTTGGATCCCGTCACGCTGAGCGAGAAGCGGCGTTTCACGGTTCACGACGGAGCTGCCCAGATCAGAGAGCTGAACGAGTTGGAATTTGTCGAAGGAGAGATTTTCGCTAACGTCTGGCAGACCGATCGAATCGCCCGGATTTCTCCGCGGACCGGCGAGGTAATCGGCTGGATTGACCTCGAAGGTTTGCTAAGCCCCGTCTATCGCCTGGAATCAGGCGCTGTGTTGAACGGAATCGCCTACGATGCAGAACGCAAGCGGTTGTTTGTCACCGGCAAGTTGTGGCCAAAGATTTTCCAGATCCAACTCATTCCGAAACCTTAGAACCGCCCCTGTTTGTGCTACAGGCTAACGGACCTTCCCGCGTCTCAGCCTTTTCACGAACCGTTAACCCTTAAGAAGAATCACACTTTCCGCTCGCGGCATCCTAAACTAGTCATTCAAGGAGACAAATTCATGGCTGTCGCAACCGAAACTCTCACTCCTCTCTCCGCCGAAGAACTGAAAAAGATGGATGCTTACTGGCGAGCTTGCAATTATCTATCGGCAGGAATGATTTACCTTCGCGCCAATCCCCTGCTTCGGGAACCCTTGAAGCCGGAGCACATCAAGAATCGTCTTCTCGGCCACTGGGGATCAGATCCCGGTCAATCGTTCGTATGGATTCATCTGAATCGACTCATCAAAAAGTATGACTTGAATGTGATGTACATCTCCGGCCCGGGTCACGGTGCGCCGGCCACACTGGCAAACAGTTATCTCGAGGGCCACTACTCCGAGATTTATCCGGATAAAAGCCGCGACCAGGCAGGCATGCTGAAGTTCTTTCAGCAGTTTTCTTTTCCCGGCGGAATCGGCTCGCATTGCACACCGGAAACGCCCGGCTCGATCCACGAAGGCGGCGAACTTGGCTACTCCATCTCGCATGCCTATGGAGCGGCGTTCGATAATCCTGATCTAATCGTTACCGTGGTGGTTGGCGATGGCGAAGCGGAAACCGGCCCACTTGCGACGTCATGGCATTCCAACAAGTTCCTGAATCCGATTCGCGACGGCGCGGTATTGCCTGTGTTGCATCTCAACGGCTACAAGATTGCCAATCCGACTGTGCTCGCGCGTATTCCGCGGCACGAGTTGGAATCGCTATTGATCGGCTACGGTCACAAACCTTATTTTGTCGAGGGCGACGACCCGGCCGAGATGCATCAGAAGATGGCTTCCACTCTTGAGGAATGCATTCTTGAGATTCGCTCGATCCAGCAGAACGCCCGCGCCAAGCAAGATGCCATGCGTCCGTGCTGGCCCATGATCGTTCTGCGATCGCCGAAGGGATGGACCGGACCGAAAGAAGTAGATGGTCACAAAGTGGAAGGCACGTGGCGTGCTCACCAAGTTCCCGTACTCGACCCCGTCGCCAACAAGCAACATCTCAAGCTAGTCGAAGACTGGATGCGCAGCTACAAACCAGAAGACTTGTTCGATTCCAACGGAACACTCGTGCCCGAGCTACAGCAGCTCGCGCCGACCGGCGAGCGTCGCATCTCCGCCAACCCGCACGCCAACGGCGGATTGCTGCGTAAAGAACTCGCCATGCCGAACTTCCGGGATTATGCCGTAAAGGTGAAGGCTCCGGGAGCGATATACGCTCCGCCCACCGACGTGCTGGCACGCTTTCTCGCGGAAGTGATGCGCCGCAATATGAACTCGTTCCGCGTCTTCGGGCCCGACGAGACCGCGTCCAACCGGCTCACCGCGATCTACGCCGCCTCGAAGAAAACATGGCTTGCCGAATATAAGCCGGACGATGCCGACGGAGGCGAGCTCGATGTCGCTGGGCGCGTCATGGAAATGCTCAGTGAGCACACGCTCGAGGGATGGTTCGAAGGCTACGTCCTCACCGGCCGGCATGGATTTTTTTCAACTTACGAAGCCTTCGTGCATGTCATCGATTCCATGTTCAATCAGCACGCCAAATGGCTGGAGAAATCGAAGAAGGAAATATCCTGGCGCGCCCCGGTTCCTTCGATCAACATTCTCATTACATCTCTCGTGTGGCGGCAGGATCACAACGGCTTCACCCACCAGGATCCGGGATTTCTCGATGTGGTTACAAATAAAAGTCCCGACATAGTCCGGATCTATCTGCCGCCGGATGCGAACTGTCTGCTCAGCGTGGCGGATCATTGCCTCCGCTCGCGCGATTACGTCAACGTCATCGTCGCCGACAAGCAGGATCATCTTCAGTATCTCAGTATGGACGAAGCCGTCACCCATTGCACTAAGGGCATTGGCATATGGGACTGGGCTTCCACTGACGATGGCACCGACCCTGACGTGGTAATGGCTTGCGCTGGCGACATCGCGACCATGGAATCTCTGGCGGCCGTCCAAATTTTGAAGAAGCACTTTCCCGACTTGAAAATCCGCTTCGTCAACGTTGTCGATCTTTTTCGGCTCCTGCCGGAAACCGAACATCCGCACGGCCTCTCCGAGCGCGACTTCGATTCTCTCTTTACGACCAACAAGCCCGTGATCTTCAACTTCCACTCCTACCCCTCGCTCATCCACAAACTCAGTTATCGCCGCACCAATCACGACAACATTCACGTGCGTGGGTATAAAGAAAAAGGCAATATCAACACTCCGCTCGAACTCGCTATTATCAATCAGGTCGATCGCTTTGACTTGGCCATCGATGTAATCGACCGCGTCCCGCGCCTGCAGCCCAGCGGCGCCCACGTCAAAGAATGGCTGAAAGATCAGATCATCGAGAGCATCAATTACGCTCACGCGGAGGGCATCGATAAGGAAGAAATCCGCAATTGGAAATGGGCGGAATAGGCGTGGCGACCGGTCTAACCAAGCAACACGATCTGATCCTCGCGCTGAACAGCGGCTCGTCGTCGCTGAAGTTCGGCATCTATTGCCAAGGTGCGAGGGATGAAGAGCCGTTGCAGACCGGAAGCGCCGACGGCATTGGCCGCGACAACGGCTCCCTGCACATTCGTTCCGCCGACGGAAAGTCGCTGGTACAGCGCGAATGTATTCACGAATCGCAAATCCACGCACTCAGCCTGCTCGCCACCACGATTCGCGAGTACATTCATACCAGTCCAGTGGCTGTCGGACACCGGGTGGTGCATGGAGGTCCCAAGCTTGTCAGGCACCAACTCATCACCGTGCAAGTCCTCGACGAATTGCGCGCTGCAACTCACTTCGCACCTTTGCACATCCCGCAAGCGCTGAAGCTGATCGCGTCGGCCCAGTCGATTTTCCCTGAGGCCGCACACTTCGCCTGCTTCGACGACGCGTTCCACCAGACGATTCCCGAGGTCGCATCGCGATTCGCTCTTCCCCGCCACTATTTCGACACGGGAATTCGGCGTTACGGCTTCCATGGCATTTCCTATGAATCGCTAGTCCATCACTTCGGCAAAACGCTTCCCAAGCGAGCCATCTTTGCCCACCTGGGGAATGGATCAAGTCTGTGCGCGCTGCGGAATGGAAAATCGATCGACACCACGATGGGCCTCACGCCCACGGGCGGCATTCCTATGGGGACCCGGTCGGGGGATCTTGACCCCGGCGTGATCATTTATCTTCTGCGCAATGAAAAGCTCGACGCTGACAAGCTGGAAACTCTGCTGAATCATCAGAGCGGATTATTCGGACTCTCATCCGGCCAAAGCGACGTCAAGACGCTAGAAGAGCGCGCTCGCTCCGGCGACGCAGAATCTGCACTGGCGCTGGATATCTTTGCCACCGCGGTACGCAAGGTGATTGGGGGGTATATGGCTCTGCTGGGCGGAATCGACCTCGTGGTCTTCACCGGCGGCATCGGAGAGCACAGCAATCAGATTCGGTCGTCGGCCACGCACGGACTCGAAGCCATGGGGCTCACGGCAGACAAAATTAAGATTTTCCCCACTGAAGAAGAACGACAGATTGCCCGCCACTGCCGCAGCCTGATAGCGCAGAACAAATGATGAGCGCAGGCTCAGGCTGAAGCGCTGGATTGCGCCGGAGCCTTGGTAGCGCACTCTCCGTCACACTCCTTGTCTCCCCACATCACTCCCAGGGAATGAAGTATGAGCGAGTCTCCGATGGTCACCTTACTCGAGTCAGTCACGATTTGATAGGCGTAATAAACCAGCTGATCCCGCGTGATGCACCAGCGTTCGTGCCGTATGACGCCTTGGCAGTGCTCGCAAGCCGCCTGCGCATTGTAGCGATTACATGGGTACTGAAAACTCGGAATGCCATCGGACATTGAACCAAGCCTTTTATCAACGGAGTCGCCACGATTGCCGGGAAACCCTCGGAAAATCGCCTTCTGATGGCATCCTAGGGCGTAGCGAAACTCCGCAGAATGGCGGCTGTCACACGTCTTTGTGATATAGATCACTCAATGCTTTCAATCCAAAGAGAGGGAGCGGCGGAGCGGGACTATGCGCGAAACAAAAGGCACGTATCCCGAAAGGACACGTGCCTGGATTCAACACGCTGCAAACTAATAAGCAGCTGGTCTATCGGCCATAGTATTTTGCATTCAGCTCGGTGAAGGAGTTCCACTTTTCCGGGAGGTCATCCAACGCGAAGATGGCCGAGACCGGGCAGACCGGCACGCACGCGCCGCAGTCGATACACTCAACCGGATCGATGTAGAGCAACTGCTCCGTGGCGTACTTGGGTTCATCTTTCTTAGGATGAATGCAATCCACCGGGCACGCGTCCACGCACGCTGTGTCTTTGGTGTTGATGCAAGGCTCTGCGATTACATAGGTCATGACGGTGTCGGTCTCCTGATCTGGATGCAGCTATTTTACTACGGCGGTGCGCGAAAGCGCACATTCTAGCAAGAAATCACGTCGCTCCGCAAAAGCGAAACGGCCAGCAGCGCTGGCTGCCGACCGTTGTCAAATCTTTCCGAAGACATCACCGAACCTCCGACCAATATCCGATTACCGGTGTCCGCCGCCTCCGCCGTGTCCACCACCGCCGCCACCGTGGAAGCCACCACCACCGCCACCGTGGAAGCCGCCGCCTCCGCCATGGAAGCCACCAGCAGCGCCACCGTGGAACCCTCCTCCGCCGTGGTAGCCGCCGTAGCCGTGTCCGCCAGCGTAGCCGTGTCCGCCGTAGTAACCGTGTCCACCGTAGTAGCCCCGTCCACCGTAGCCGCCGCGGCCATAGCCCCAGCCACGACCGTAGCCCCAGCCTCTACCATAGCCCCAGCCACCACGCCAACCCCAGCCGCCTCCCCAGCCGTACCACGGGCCGGCGCCAATGAACACGCCGTTCACAAACCAGTCAGACCCGTAGTAGCCATAAGGAGCGCAAGCATAGGGATAGTACCCATAGTACCCATAGTCGCAAACGGGCGCGGCGCCTACCCCGATACCTACTCCTACCTGCGCATGGGAGGGCTGCGAATAAGCTAGCGGCAGCGCCAGAACCGCAATCAAAGCCAAATTTCGTAAGTACCGCATGGTGAATCCCCCTTATCTCAGACCCGCCATTACCCGCCATCAAACCATCGGATCTGAAGCCCCTCCGGATTTCCTTTCTATCCGAAGCGCCTACCTATTTGAACTCGCCACTCCAGGAAAAGTTGCAGTTCCCAAGGTGGCTGATTTCGGCCACCCCGCATAAATTCAACCACTTGCGGACTATGCCCTGCATTTACGCTCCCACTAACTCTTCACTCGGCTCGTATTCCACAATGTAGCCCGCGACCGCGCTGGCCGCAACCGTTAGCGGCGAAGCCAGATACATCTGTCCGGGACCGCTCCGGCCGGGGAAATTGCGGTTCTGCGCGCTGATCACGACCTGCTCCGGACGCGTGGAAACCCCCGGCCCGGCGTTAATGCAGGCGCCGCAACTAGGCTCGATCACGTGCGCCCCAGCCCTCTGAAACACATCCAGATAGCCCTTGCGCAGGCAGTAGTCGCGTGTTTCCTGCGACCCAAACTGGATGTAGAACTTTACCGAGTCCGCCACGCGTTTGCCCTGCTTAAGCGCGTCAGCCAGCACCCGCGCATACATGTCCATGTCTTCATTCTTGCCGGCCGTGCAGGTGCCGCCATAGGCAATCTCGACCGGAATCGGGGTGTTCAGGTCCCGCACATACTTTCCGTTGCCGGGATCACCCGGCGTCGCCACCATGGGCCTAATCTCGGCCGCATCCAGTTCGATCACATATGCATACTGCGCATTCGGATCGCTGCGCAGGCCTTCGATCATAGCTTGGGCCTTGGTGCGATCCATGCCCCGCCGCTCCACCAGGAACTCGACGGCTTTCTTGTCCGGTGCAACAATGCCCGTAAACCCGCCAATCTCGGCCGCCATGTTTGTCATGGTGGCGCGCTCGTCCACGCTGAGTTCTTCGATGGCCTCGCCTGCGTACTCCATTACCTTCGCTAAGGCCTTGCCGCTGCGCACGTAGTCAAGGCTCAAAATCTTCAGGATGAAATCTTTCGCCGTGGCGTTGGCGTGGCGCTTCCCGCGGATCACGATCTTCACCGATTCCGGAACTTTGACGCGGACGTCCTTCGTGATCCAGCCGTTGAACACATCGGTCGTGCCAATCCCAAAAGCCACGCAGCCAATCGCTCCCACATGCGGGGTATGCGAGTCCGAGCCAATGTTGAGTTGCCCCGGCAGCGCATAACTCTCCAGCACAATCGAGTGGCAGATGCCCTCCGACCCCTTGCGGTCTTTCAATTCTCCGTGCAGCTTAATTCCCTGCTTGGCGGCGAAGTCCTGCTGTTTCAGTTTGAGCTGTGTTGCCAGATCGAGCAGGCCCAGCTTCTTTTTCTCTTCTGAAATCACCTCATCCAAAAACGTCAGATGATCGCGGAAAAAAATAATGCTCGAGGCATCGTTGACCTTCGCATCCTTGCCAACGTAGTGCTCAAAGAAAATCGCTGCCATCGGAGTAACGTACTCGTGGCTGAAACGCAAGTCAGCCTGAGCAAATCCGGTATCACCTGGCTTTACGCTGGCAACGCCAATGCCGCCGCTTTCGTTCACCATGTGCCGCGCGAAGATTTTCTCCGCTACCGTCATCGGCCGCTTGTCAGTTCGCATCGGTGGCAGGAACACCTTCTTTTGCATCCGCGCCACATTGAAGGGAAACAACCCGCCGTACTCAATCACCTGCCGCGTGATCTCATCTTCGCCGGTGGTAAACTCGGCAAGTGCAATCTCTTCCCCGCTGCGGATCCGATCGATCAGCGAGAAGTTGGTAGAAGTCAACACTCCCAGGTTCTGGCAGTTTTGCTTGTAGATTCGCTCAATGTTTTCTGCGATCACCACACGAATTCCGGCACACATCTCGGCATACGGCGACTGCTCGCGGCTCGATCCTTTGCCGCGCCGCTTCCCGCTCACCGCGCACACAAATCCGCCGCGCTTCACTTCCCCGCGGCCGATGGGCGTCACGCTGCCGCACTTTAGCCCGAGGTAAGGAATCTCGCCGAGTGTCTCATCGAAGTAAAAACAGTAGTGCGCAGGTGTTATTTCATCGGTCGAGATGTCATCTCGCAGCTTGGGATTGTTGGCCGGATTCTTTGTATCCCAGGGCAAATCCTCACCGGCCAATTGCCGCTTGATCAATTCGGGATCTTCGGTGAGAAAGAGAATGCGCCCTTGCAGCCGGACTTTGTCCGGCCGCTTTTCGATTTTGCGCTCCAGAAGAGAGTTGATCACGTTGCGCCTGTAGGATTGAACGATTTATCGGACAGGCAGAAGCGGCTACCCAGTCCCCAGTTATTGTAGCGCGGGATTCGGTCCGTGGTTCCGAGGTTAATGGTGCGCGTGCGCTGACTTGTCAAACTTCTCACCGGCCGGGATCGCCACCGCCAACCGATTCTCCTTCGGTGCCAAAGGACAGGTAGCATAAGGAGTTACCGCGCACGGAGGATTGTAAGCCCGATTGAAATCGAGCGTCACTTTTCCATTTACCACCGGACCAGTCTCCAGAAAACGCCCGCCAGGATAGGTATCGGTCTTCGCCGTCAGGTCGTTGAAAACGAAGAAAAGTCCTTTCGAAGGATCGCCGCGGAGATCGGTCAACTCCACTTCCTGACCGTTGATCTTGAACACCGCTGTACCCGCCACTCTGATCGCGGTCGCATCCCCCAGGACATTGGGCACATCGATCGTCTTTTTTCCATCGGACGGCAACCACGTCGCGGCGATCTGGTAATTCATATCCAACGGATAAAACATCAGCCCGTGAAAATTGCGCACTGCAGAGCTGTCCGCATCCCTCAGGCGAACGCCCACGCGCTCTCCGCGCACAATCACGTGAAACTCCAAGCTTCCAATCTCGACCATAGACGCGTGCCCCGAAACATCAGGATCCATCTTCGCCGCCTCTGCCAGAGGCTTCCCTTCCGAGGTGGCGTGCACTTCGGGAAGCAATTTGATGGTGACGTCCTTGCCCTCGAGATCGAATTCTCCAGCGTGCGCCGGGCCCTTGGGAAAAACAACCGCATTCTCCGCCGCCGACCCGAAGCTGTTGGCTCCCGGCTTCAGCCAGTACAGTCCCGCCAACGGCAGCCAGTTCTTTTTCAGATCCTCGATCTGCTCCGCTTTCCACTTTTCGAACGACCGCACATAAGCTGTGTCGGGAGCGGAAACGGATGAGAGAGTGCTGTTGTCAGCTCCCTGTAAGACTGAGAACAGTGCGGCCACAGAAAAAACGGTAATCGCAGACCGCTTGGCGAGATCCATATTCTTCCCTTGATTTCACCGCTCGTGCTGGCGCGGGTCCGGCAATGGCTCCATTCCTCTTCCCGCGAAAATTTCTCTAAACTCGTTCAACAGGGCCTCATGCAACAGTCCATTCGACGCCACAGTCTCGCGGCTGTTGAGTTCGAAGGGCAATCCGTCGAAGCGCGTCACTTTGCCGCCCGCCTCCTCCACGATCAACACGCCCGCCGCCGTATCCCAGGGATTTAAATTGAACTCCCAGAAGCCATCGAACCGCCCTGAGGCAACGTTGCACAAATCCAGCGCAGCGGAGCCCGCGCGCCTGACGCCGTGCGAGCGCAGCGTGATCTGGTGATAGAAATAAATATTCGGATTCTTGTGCCGCTTCTGGCTGGGAAACCCCGTGGCCAGAAGACTCTCCTTCAACGTAGCCGTCTTCGAGACGTGAATGGCCTCTCCGTTGAGCCACGCGCCTCTTCCCTGTTCCGCGGAGAACAGTTCGTTCCGCGTGGGATCGTAAACTACCGCAGCAATGCGGCTGCCCAGCTTCCCGGACGAGCGTTGTTCTGGCGTCTGGCGTTCCAATCCCATGGAAACGCAGAAGACGGGGTAGCCGTGTGCGAAGTTGGTAGTACCGTCGAGCGGATCAACATACCAGCGATACTCGCTCCCCTGGTCGCTAAGCCCCTGCTCTTCGCCCAGAACATCGTGGCTGGGCCAGCGCTGGCGTATGCGATCCCGGATCATCGCCTCGGCGGCGCGGTCGGCTGCCGTAACCAGGTCGGCCTCACCCTTGTACTCAATCTTCAGGTGCTGATGGAAGTACTCCATCAACAGCGCGCCCGCTTCGCGCGCAATCTCTGACATGGCAGGAATAAAGCTGTCGTGATTGGGGGAACTTGAAGACATCAAACTCTGTTGAAGGCTTCCCGGTGGGCCGGACTCCGGAAGCCGCAGCTACTTCTTCGCGCCGCCATCCTCGGCAATGTACATGATCTCGTGTTTGAAGATGAACAGGTTGGGCGCACCTTCGCGCGTCAGGCGCACCATGTGCTTGTCGTAATACTCAATCCATCCGTTCACCGTCTGCCCGTCCATCAACTTGACGCTTACCGGCCGCTGCTTCTCCCCCAGGCCTTTGAGAAATCCGGCTTCCTCGAAAGTCTCTTCCGGAGGCGGAGTCCGGCCACGCTTGCCGGCGTTAGGGCTTCCACGCAATGCCATGCTGGCATTGTACACAACGGCTGAGAGGCGCGATGTGACCTCGACTCGCTCGCACGCGCCTGGCAGTATGCTCAACTTTCGCGCGAGCTCCGCAGGACGATCGGGACGATCCTAGGTGGAATTGCGAAAGCTTTCGCTTCACGGACTCAACTGACTCCTTATGTCCAAAACAAAGAGCCATCGGCCATAGGGCCGATGGCTCAATAGAGCGAAAATTTAGAAAATAAATTTCAGCTCGAACTCAACAGCGCGAGGTGCACCGAGCGCATTCACGCCTGAGCCCAGGCCTAGACGCAGGAAGTTTCCGGCGGCTCCGTGCTCAAGTGCGCTGGTCGTCCCATTTGGAGAACCTACATTCCCGTTGAGGATGGTGCTGAAAGGAACGGCAGCGCCATCGAAATTAGAGAAATTGAACACATTGAAGAAGGAGACGCCCGGTTGGATTTGCAGTCTCTCCTTGATCTTATAGTGCCAGTTCATGCTAACGTCGAAGGCCCTTAACCACGCTTGGCCAATTGCTCCCGGAGGCGCCAGTTGCAACGGTCCATAGTTTGCGCCGGCGGCAGGCGTGCTCCCGCCGATTACTCCGCCCAAGGCCTGCAGCTGCGGTAACGTAAACAGATTATTCGATATCAACACCTGGCCAGCAGGAGTGGCCTGACCCACCAAGGTGTTGTTGTATTGACTGATCGCCTCGTTAAGTTGCTTCACCCCAATGCTGCGTCCAAAGGCGCCAATGTTGGTTCCAGGAAGAAGATCGCCTATACCTCGGTTGTTGGCCGAGGCCCCGTCCCCGGTACCATCTCCTGTGATGTCCGTCTGGTAGATCCCACCCGGCAACCCGCTCACCGGAAGCGTGACATTATCAGGCAGCGGACTGTCGAAATGGGCGGTAAATCCGAGCTGGAAGTTCGCCGGCAAATTCACATATCCGCCAAACGAAAGCTGGTGGGTGCGGTCCAAGGCGTTGGGACCGATGTATTTCGTTGGATCGTCGAAGTCAGTGGCAACGGTGCTGAAATCGTTGTCCCTCGCGGTTGCGACATACCGAGAGAGAGAATAAGAAACCTGCAGGTTCATACTCTTGACACCGGGGAACGGATTGGCCATATTCTGCTTCAAGCTCATCTGCAATCCGTTGTAAACCGACCGTCCGATGGGGAACAGCATCTCATTGCTGCCCAAATTCGCGTTGATGCCGGGGAAAGCTGCCGGCGGCGCGCCATCGAGCGCACAGGGAAGACCACTGCAGAGCATGTAACCGGAGTCAAGGCCGTTCCTGGCGAAGTCGGCAATAGTCGCTTGGCCTGCAGGGCCACCGCCGACTCCCGGATGCAGACCCGGGCAGCCCGCAATCGCCGCGTCAATCGAGCCCACCCCACAAGCGGTGAGGGTGTTAGCTATCGCATTCTGCGCTGCAGCCGGATTAAAGTATTTCGCGTCGCCGACGCGATTGGTATCCACGATAAGGAAGTTATGAGTGGATACGTTGCGCAGATAGTCCACACTGAACACTACACCCGGCCGGATCTGGTGCTGAACCCCGATGTTCATCTGCACCGACCGCGGCGAGCGATAGTCCGGAGCGAGAAGAGTCGTACTCGTAGCCTGATTGTCGGCCAAGAGCGTGCCGATGTAAGTGCCGTTGGTGGCCGGGCCCGCTGCCAGTGTCGCTGCCTGGTACGCCTGTTGTGCGGCAACGATCGCCGGCGCAGCTACGCCAATGGCCTCGCCGCAGTATGAGCTACCCGGGCATCCTGGCTGGAAGCCCAGGAAAAATCCTTGCTGGAGTCGTGCACCGGGATCGAACAAAATGTTGTTCCAGATGGAGTTCTCAAAGAACAGTCCAATACCTGCGCGAATCACGGTTTTGCCATTCCTGCTTGGATCCCAAGCAAGACCAAGCTGAGGAGCAAAGTTGAGGTTGGGTTGGTTGATGCGGTCGCCGAGACCGCTGTAGAGCTGATTGTTGAACTGGTCCAAGGCCGGCAGCGGACCGAGGTCAGTATCGGTCCGGCCAGTGTCGCGCACATAGCGCAGACCCGCCGTTAATGTGAAGTTGGGGATTATCTTCCAGGAATCCCCGATGTACCACGAGAACCGGTTATCCGGACCGATTCCGCCGCCCGGCAATCCAAATCCAGGTTTCGCGGAGAAAAATCCCTGTCCGTTTCCTAAGGTGACGCTGGCGACCGGATAATTCAGAGGATTGCCATCTCCGCCTGGAAATGGACAGTTATTTGCCGTAACGCAAGCGAGGTCCTGCCCCGCCGACAAGGCAGGAGAGCCTACCGCCGGAGCCAGCCCCAAGAACTTGGCGAAGCCACCGCCTAAAATGCGGTTGTATCCGGCGCCAAAGCGAATGAGGTGATTCTTGTAGAGCTTGCTGCCGTCGTACTTGATTTGATGATCAGACTGCATCGTCGCCTGCGGCGCCAGAAAGTTTGGCCCGGAGCAAAATGGATCTGCACCTGCGGTGAGGCAGAATGGGTCGCCACCGATGGCCAGCTCGATACCCGCTGCCGGATCGAAGATGCTGGAGCCGGCTACCGCGTCTTTGATCCCGTTTTCGAACTTGGTGTAGCCAAAGCGAACACTGTTGGTGATGGAGCCGAGGTTGAAGTCGACGCCGACAACTTGGTCTCGCGCGTGGTCCACGTTGGCAAACGGCTGAAAGGAGTTGGGAATGAACGGAAGAACGCTTTTGTTCTGGTCGTAGGTAAAGCGGTAGAAGACCTTGTATCGATTGGCCTGCCAGTCGACTCGCCCGACGGTTTCGGTCTCGCGGAAAGGTGAGTCGAAGTTTCCCGTAAGCCCGGAAAAAGCCCCTCCGGGAATAACCGGATCGATTAGATCCTGCTTGGTCCGCTCGGCATCGATGAAAAAGAAGAGCTTGTCTTTGATAACTGGCCCACCGATATCTCCTCCAAACTGGTTTCTTTGGAAGGGGTTGGTAGAGTCGCCGGGCAGTGCGGCATTCATAGATTGATCGCGGAAGTAATAGAAAGCCTCCCCGTGCAGAGCGTTGGTGCCGGACTTGGTGGTGACGTTTACCGATCCCGAGGAAGTCAACTCAGTGGAGAGATCCAGCGAAGACTGTTGCAGGGCGGATTCTTGAATCGCGCCAATGGGAAGATTTTGGGTTGTAGTGCCAACGTTCTCGTCGCTGATATCAATACCGTCTACCTCGATCCGGGCAGTGCGACCGAAGCGGCCGCCAAATGAGACCGAAGAGAAGCCGTTCTTGGTGGGGTCAAAGGTTCCGCCGTCTTGAATCTGCACGCCCGGCTCGAGTTGTGCGAGATCGAGGAAGTTGCGGCCGTTGATGGGCAGATTCTCAATTTGCTCAGAGGTGAGAACTCCCTGCACTGTCGCCTGCTCGGTGTTGACGGCAACCTCGCTGGCTTGCACTTCAACCACTTGGGAACTTTCTCCTACGGCGAGCTTCACATTTGCGGAAGCCGTCGTATTCACCTCTACGACAATCAACACCTGTTCTGTCTTGAATCCTTTCCCTTCTACTCGCACGACATACTCTCCCGGCGTAAGCGCTCCGGAAGCAAAGGTTCCAGACGACGTAGTGGTCATGCTGATGGCTTGATTCGTTCCCTTGTTGGTGATCGTCACTTTCGTGCCACTCACCACGGCGCCCGTTTGGTCGGTCACACTGCCCACAATACTGCCAGTGGAGATCGTCGTTTGGGCAAGCACGATGGCTGGAGACGCGAAAAGCACGAAAACGAGCGCGAACAGAATTGCCATTGCAAATCGCGCGCTGGGGCGTAGGGAACTTGGCTTGAACATCGTAAACCTTCCTTTCAGCATTGTGATCATCAGGAGATTACTCACCAAACCGCTTCAGGAATCTGAAGCCGTACCAGAACTGCTAAGCTATCGATCAACGGATTCGGCGGGATGCAGATCCGAACCTCCCGCCAGAAAATCAACCTATCCCACAAACAGAAACGTGACCTTGGCAGCGTTAAAGCAATTTTCCAGCCAGCCCCACGATGAAATGCCAAGGTTGCATCAACTCTATCTCTTTTCTATATCTTTCAGGTATTTACTGGGACTCACGCCTAAGGAGACACGAAGAAAGCTCCCTCTCCGTCCTCGTCAAAATCCCGAAAACTGTAGATTCATTCTGTAAAAGGAAATCTCGGTTTGTTTACTCTTGGGTTAACAAAATACATACACGCGGTTATGTTGAGAGATATCTCAACAGGGGAGTCTCGCCCACATCGGGGAGATCAGAAGTCGGACTTAACCGTGTAATAGCCTGCGCGGTGCCGCACTCGATAATTCGCAGCGTCCGGTGGTCCAGAAACGTTGACCTGGATCCGACGGAACTGGGAGTTCGAAGTCCGCTCGGTGGGGTAGTAAGCCAGCAAGTATTGAGTTCTTAGCTCGTCGCTGATCTGGCGGAAAGCATCGTCGAGCTGCGACATGGAGGTGGCGTAATAGTATTTGCCTCCCGTGTCTTCCGAAAGCTGGATCAAAGCGTGCTCGCCTCCGGTCTCGCGCCCCGCACTGTTTTCGATCGGCACCACGATGATGCTGTAGACGGTGCATTCGGCCTCTTCGGCGGCGCGCACCGCTTCCTTGTAATCCACTTTGCTGACCGTGTCGCCGCCGTCGGTAATCAGTACCAGGACTTTTCTTCCTTGCCGGCGGTCGAGCGAGCGTGAAGCCAGATAGACCGCGTCGAACAATGCCGTGGCCGCGCCCAGCCGGATATGGTCAATGCCATCATCAATCCGCTTCAGGTCGGATGTGTAACCGAAGGTGGATTGCAGCACCGTTTCACTAAACCCAAATACTGATAACGCATCTACCGGCCGCATGATCGTTCGCGCAAAGCGCTTGGCGGAGGATTGTTCCAAGGGCAGATCGTGCCGCGTGCTCAGGCTGGTGTCAATGGCGAGCGCAATCGAAAGCGGCACCGCCGATTCTTTATCGAAGACCGAGATTGTCTGCTCGCGGCCATCTTCTTGCACCGTGAAGTTTTCCTTCTTCAGTCCGCCAACCGGGCCCCCGTGAGCATCGGTCACCGTGACGTAAACATTCACCAGCTTTACATCAACCTTGAGCGTGTTCGGTTCCGTCGTGGATTGTTTTTGAGCCGGAGTTTGTTGCGCGTGGGAGAAAGCGCAGGCCAGCAGCAACATCAAGGTTACAGGTTTTCTCATTCGCTAAAGAAGTATACGTGGCGACAGCCACCCGTTCGACTTCGCTCAGAGCAGGCTCTCGGCTGTCCTGGCGAGCACAACCAGGCGTTTTCCAATGCAGGATCTCGGCGCTGAACGCGACTTAGCCCGTTCACTTAGATGCATGGTTCGCTGCCGGGCTGCCCGGGGCTCCGCGATCTGACTGCCAGAATCTGTGCGCCGGATTTTACCCGCCGGAGTTGGCGCGGGGAATTTCAGCAGGAAACGGTTCTCCATCAGCCCACACCGCGCCATCCTCAAAGTATTCTTTCTTCCAGATGGGCACCGTGCGCTTGAGCGTATCAATCAGCCAGCGGCATGCATCGAAAGCGGCGCCGCGGTGCGCCGATGCAACCACAATTAGCACGCTGGTTTCGCCGATCTCAAGCCGCCCCAGCCGATGAACCAGGACCACGTCGCGAATTTGGAACTGCTTCAACGCCTGCTCTGCCAACCCCTCCATCTGCTGCCGCGCCATCTCCTCGTAGGCCTCATAATCAAGGTAGAGCGTCTTACATCCCCGCGTCTGATTGCGGACCACCCCTTCGAAGACAACCGCCGCGCCATCCTCACCGCGCTTGAGGTTGGCAAGCACCGCCGACGTATCAATCGGCTCTCGAATAATCCAGGATCTGGGCACGGGGACTGTATCGCGATCTGCCTCTCCCGATCCGCCACTCACCGGCGGCAGCAACGCGACTTCATCGCCGGATTTCAGCGCAGTCTCTGCGCCCGCATACTGCTGATTCACCGCAATCGCCAACGAGGTCATCACGTCTTTCAGTCGCGGAATCCGGGATTCACAGTACGTAAGCACATCGCCCACCGTCGCGCCCTCGCGCAATTCCAGCGTGTCATTGGACTTTCCCGCCAGATCCTTCAACATCCCGAAGAAGAGAACGCGCACGCGCATGGCTTCCTTATTCCGTTGCAAGTTTAACGCGCCCCCGTCGCTCAGCGCACGAGTGGCAAATTCCTAGTGCAAAAAAAATTGCCAGCCCGTGTGGACTGGCAACTGATCACCGAACGCTGGTCACTTGCTACGCTCTTACGCTCGTGCGAACGCTTTATCGTGCGCCGCATCAGCCTGCGTGGTGAGCAGCTTCGCAGCCGCCGACTCCGCCACCTCCGGCAGCGAAACCCGCAGTGCCTCTTCAATCGTCTTCACATAATGAACCTTGAAATTCTCGAGTTGCTCCTTGGTGAGATCCTCGTCAACGTTCATCTTATTTTCCGCCGGCAAAATCACGTCCGTGACTCCGGCACGCTTGGCCGCCAGGACTTTTTCTTTAATGCCGCCCACCGGCAACACGTTGCCGCTGAGTGTGATTTCGCCCGTCATGGCCAGCAACGGACGAATGCGGTGCCCCGTCAGTAGCGACACCAGCGTGGTCGCCATGGTCACGCCTGCGGATGGACCATCCTTCGGAATCGCTCCCGCCGGCACGTGCATGTGAATGTCGTGATCGGCGAAGAAATTTTCCGCAATGCCCAACTGTGCCGCGTTTGAGCGCACCCACGTCAGGGCAGCCTGCATGGATTCCTGCATCACCTGGCCAATCTGGCCCGTCATGGTGAATCCACCTTTACCCTTCATCGCGTTGGCTTCGACGAACAGCACGTCCCCGCCCGATGGAGTCCAGGCCAAGCCCACAGCCACTCCCGGACGTTCCGTGCGCTCCTCGATCTCGCCCTCGGTGCGGATCTTGATTCCGCCCAGGAACTCCTGAATGATTTCCTGCGTCACAACGAGTTTCTCGGTCTTGCCTTCGGCCAGCCGCCGCGCCTGCTTGCGGCAGATGGTTCCGATCGTCCGTTCCAGGCTGCGTACTCCAGCCTCTCGCGTGTAGTGGCGAATAATGTAGCTTAGCGCCGCCTGAGGAAATTCGATCTGCTCCGCCGTGATTCCGTTCTCTTCCACCTGCCGTGGAACCAGATAACGGAACGCGATGTGCAGCTTCTCTTCCTCGCTGTAGCCCTGCAGTTCGATGATCTCCATACGATCGCGCAGCGGCTCGGCAATCGGGTCGAGCATGTTCGCGGTGGTAATGAAGAGCACCTTCGACAAATCAAACGTGACGTCGAGGTAGTTGTCGCGGAAGCTGGAATTCTGCTCGGGATCAAGCGCTTCGAGCAACGCCGAAGCCGGATCGCCGCGGAAATCACGGCCGACCTTATCGATTTCATCGAGCATGAAAACTGGATCCTTCGTCTCGGCGCGGCGAATGCCCTGGATAATTTGTCCCGGCAAGGCGCCAATGTAAGTACGACGATGTCCGCGGATTTCCGCTTCATCGTGCACACCGCCGAGTGACAGTCGGACAAACTTGCGTCCTAACGCGCGTGCGATCGACTTGCCCAGCGAAGTCTTACCCACGCCGGGAGGTCCAACGAAGCACAAGATTGGACCCTTCATGTTCGGCTTCAAACGCCGCACGGAAAGATAGTCGAGGATGCGATCCTTAACTTTTTCCAGGTCGTAATGATCCGTATCCAAGATCTCTTTCGCCTTAGGGATCTCGATTTCCTGTCCCGACGTCTTGGCCCAGGGCAACACCGCCAGCCACTCAACGTAATTACGGGTGAGTGAATAGTCGGCAGCCATGGGAGACATGCGCGAGAGGCGCCCCAATTCCTTGAGCGCTTCCTTCTTTACTTCTTCCGGCATACCCGCGTCGTCGATTTTCTTTTTCAGATCTTCAACGTCGCGCTGCCCTTCATCCTGCTCGCCCAATTCTTTTTGGATGGCCTTCATCTGCTCGCGCAGGTAATACTCGCGCTGCGTCTGCTGTACGCGATCCTGCACTTCGCTTTGGATCTTGTTGCGCAGTTGCTGCACTTCCAGTTCTTTCGCGAGATGCTGGTTGATCTTCTCCAGACGTATGCGAATGTCGAGAGTTTCCAGCGTGTCCTGTTTATCGGGCGTGGATAGCGATGGCAACGATGACGCGATGAAATCCACTAGTCGGCCTGGCTCGTCAATATTCAAGGCAACGGTAGAAAGTTCGTCAGACAGCGTCGGCGAACCGGCCACGATCTGCTGGAACAGCGTCAGCACGTTGCGCTGCAGCGCTTCGATTTCAGAACTGTCAGGCGGCGCCGCTTCCGGAATAGGTGATACCCGCGCCCGCATGAACGGCGTCAATTGCGTGAACTCGCCTAAACGTACCCGCTCCAGCCCTTCGGCAAACACGAACAGGCTCTGATTGGGCATCTTGACAACCTTATGTACGACTGCGGAAGTGCCGACCGTATAAAGGTCGCTGGGTTGAGGGTTGTCGACGCGCGCCTCGCGCTGCGCCACAACGATGATGGTTTTATCCTCCCCGAGCGAATTAATAAGCTGGACGGAACTATCGCGCCCTACCGTTAAAGGCAGGACGGCGTGCGGGAAAAGGACGGTATCCCGCACTGGAAGCACGGGCAAAGCCCGTACGTCATTTATTTCCCGATGCTTAGCAGTCGGCTCGGAAAGCGGTGGTTGGTTCATTGGCTCTCCTTGAGTGTAACTCACTCAAGCTTAGATGTTAATCCTCTGGAAAGGTTTCATCCACCTCTGTAAGCTGGAGGCTTCTCGATTCTATCGGCATCCTGAGTCGCTCGGCATGATGCCCAAGGTACCGGGGCTAACGCGGCTGGTCCCCCCCGCAGGAAACGCGGGTGTGGTGACGGCTCGCCGTCCACCCGCGGGACGGTTCGAGGAATGAAACCGGTGCTTGATTTCCCTTCGAACTCTAATCAACCCGGAGAATCATTTGCATTCCATTTTCCAGTTTCACATTGTGTTTCTTGGACGTCAGGACCGATTCCTGCGCGGCTTCGCTCAACTCCACGCCGGACATGCCAACTGTTCCCTTGGCGTTAAACGGCAGTTTGGCGTCCGGATTACTTCCGCCGCCGGTGGGCATCCGTTGTCCACCGTACTGACTTGGCTGACCGCTGCCCGCACCGATAACTCCTCCAGGAGGCGACCCCAGACGGACCCCAGGGCCACCCCCCATTTGGTTGATCTGTTCCGAGTTTGTTGCAGGATCAAATTGATCCGCATACCCAACCGCTTTGATGTTCGCCGGCAGCGCCATTTCGGAACCGTTCTTCAAGATCATCTTGTCGAACACAACTTTCAAGGTCGAGGCAGAATCCCCCTGGTGAGGGACAACTTCGACCACGTGTCCTATGATTTTGCAGCCCTTGGTCGCAAGGCCTGGTGGAGATGAGTTTAGATCGTCAGTGGTTTTGGCCAGCACTTGGTCCCCCACCTTCGCTTTCTTGGCATCAACGGGCTTCTCGAGCTCTGCCCGAATCAAGGTTCCCGCCGTAAAGTGCATTTCAATCGCGGGCAGCTTGGGCGCAACCGACGCTGGAGCTGTTTCCGGGGATTGCGCCGGAGCCGCGCTCTGGCTGAACGAAATTCCCGTCAGCCAAGCTCCTGCAACTACAAAATAGAGCATCTTTTTCATGAGAGTACACCTCACGATTGCGGAGTATAGCAAAGATTCTGCGGTGCAGAGCGCCTCGAGATTCCACGCTCCAGTAGCGATTGAATCGAAGATAATCGAAGAATTACCTTGTGTTACGCGGCCCGGTAAATCCCTAACACCTTGACGAACTCCGCGATCTCGCCAAGATGCCGCAGGGCATTCCGGGCAGGTTCATCGTCGCCGCGCAGAAAGTCCACGTAGAAGACATATTCCCAGGGACGTCCACGCATGGGACGCGACTCGATCTTGCTCAGGCTGATATCGCGCAGGGCAAACACGCTCAGCGACTTGAACAGCGCTCCCGGCTCGTTCTTCACCTTGTATGCCAGAGAAGTTTTGTTCGCTCCGTGGGGAATCAGGCGCTGGTAGCGTCTGGCGGAGGCAGCGCTTCCCTTCCGTCGCGAAGTGGATGCTTTCGCTTTATGTATCAGGAGGAAGCGTGTGAAATTTCGTTTGTCGTCTTCGACTCCCGCCTGCAGAATCTTGCCTGAGTATTCTCGCGCGGCATGGCGGCCGGCGATGCCCGCCGCGTCAGGAAGCTTTTCCGCCACAACATGCTTTACGCTTCCCGCCGTGTCGTAGAACGGAACCGGCTCAATCCTGGGGTGGTGGCGAAAGAAATCGCGGCACTGATCGAGAGCCACCGGATGCGAGAATACGCGCCGCACTGCCCCGAGTTTCACACCGGGCGCGGCAATCACGTTGTGCACGATCCGCAACAAAAATTCACCCTGGATGAACACATCCCGCGCAACCAGCAGATCGGCGTGCTCGGCCACGGTTCCAGCCAGCGAGTTTTCGATCGGAATCACCGCGGCGGAGACCGATTCCTTCTCCACGCGTTGAAAGACCTCCGCGGAATGGGCGCAAGGGACCACGGTACAGCCCGGCAGCATGCGCTCCGCTGCTTCGTGGCTGAAGGAACCGAGCTCCCCTTGAATCGCGACTTTCTTCGCTGCAACTTTCATCACAATGCAAGGTAGCTGGAGAAGTGGGCCGAGCGCAAATCCATTCGGCGATCCGTTGATGTTTCAGGCGCTGATGTCTCATGCGCTAGACGAGATTTTTTTCCAGCACCAACGCATCCATTCCGTTGGAGTAGTAGCGAGGAAAAGTCCTGGTTACGCTAAAGCCGTGGCGCTCGTAAAAAGCTAAAGCAGACGCGTTATCGACGGCGGTTTCCAGTTCCACCACGCGACAGCCGGTAACGATCAAACGGTCTTCCGCCGCACGCAACAGCAGCGACCCCACTCCGAAGCGGCGCGCGGCAGCAATCACGTCAATCGTGATGATGTGCCCGCGGGCGCGGCTGCCTGCCTCGGCAACCAGGAACCCGACAATGGCCGAATCAGGTGTGGGAGAAGCAGAATGCTTTTCGTTTTTTGTGGAAGCCGAACCTGCCGAGGCCGAACCAGCCGCCCCTGCTCCATCCACACTCGCCGCCACCACTGTAAAGGCTGCACGCCGTCGCATATAAAGCCGGAGCTCTGCCCGGGAATAGGAAATTCCGGGAGGAAAGCAGGTTTGGTCAATGCGCCACAGCGTCTCGAAGTCGGAGGGCTGGAAATCACGAATGGTGAAGGGCACGCGGCCATTGTAACGGCCAGTGCGAAGCTTATTCCGCCTTGTGAGAGCTTCGATCCCAGGTTTTCCACAGATATGGGCTGCAGGTTGCCAGGAGCGCGCCAAATGGGTGCGATTGCCCCCTTGCTTCACCCGCAACCTCGGACGTACCATGAGCATCAGAGGAAGCGTTGTGGGGCGCGTTCTGCTGATTGACGTGGTCGCTTCGGTCGCCGTTTTGGGGCTGTGGTACCTCGTGTTTTCGCATTACAACCGAAAAAAGGGCGCCGCCGTCTTGCGCTGGGTCCAGTCCGCATGCGTCGGCAAGGGACGCATCCTCGAATCGAATTGGATGGGAACGTCCCGCTTGCAAGCCCGTCTTCATTTTCCCTCCCGCTGGTTTGATAACGCCCGCGTAACCGTGAAGTTCCGGCCGCGCGCTCTTCCCATTCAGTGGCTGATCAGCTGCTGGCATAAGCAAAAAGAAACTTTGACCTTTGAAGCCGATCTGGATGGCTCCCCGAGTTTCCGTCTGGAAGTGGTCCGGCATCGCTGGTGCGCTCATAATCGCGGGATTTCGTCTCCCAAGCGCGACGACCGCGAGTGGGATGTCTACGAACCCGGCGCCGTGATCCTGACCACCAGGACGCACTGGAAGCAGGATCCCTCAGCAGAATTGAATGCCCTGATGTCGGCGCGCCGGCAGGAGTTTCTCGAGGTGCATTTCCGTCCGGAATCTCCACAATTCTCAGCCGTCGTCCACCTGGAATCCCTGGCGGATCCGAATGCCGCCACCGATTTTGTCAGCGCGCTGCGCGAGATTGCTGCTGGAGCTTCGACGCACCGCCAGTAAGCGGGTCCGCCCCAACCTGAATTCCCTTCCTTCGTTCCACACGCTATGCTATCGTTCCGGCCCATGAGTCCCGCCCGCTTCGACAATTCCGCACCCGGCTCTTCTCCAATTCAGTTCGGCACCGCCGAATATCTCGGATCGCCTGGAGCCGATCACTGCCAGTTCTGCCAGCAGCCCATCACCGGCACTTATTATCGCGTGCATGGCGCCATGGCCTGTCGAGGCTGCGCCGAGAAGGCGCAGAGTGAGCTGCCGCAATATAGCCACGCCGATTACCTTCGTGGACTTCTCTACGGTGTCGGCGCCGCCATTGCCGGACTGATTCTCTACGCCGCCTTCGAAATTGCGACCAGTCTCATCATCGGCTACGTCTCGCTGGCTGTGGGCTGGATGGTCGGCAAGGCGATGATGAAAGGATCGAACGGTCAAGGTGGACGCCGCTACCAGATCACCGCCGCGTTGCTCACCTACGCGGCCGTATCCATGGCCGCGATTCCCGTCTGGATTCACTACGCAGGCGAACACAAGCAAGCCCAACATGCCTCCCAGCAACAGCAATTAGCGGATGAACAACGCGAGTTGGAGAAAGACACTGGAAGGCCTCAAACGCCGGCGCCCGCCAAGCCTGCCCTGAACATCGGCAAGGCGTTCGTGACGTTGGCGGTTCTGGGACTGGCCTCCCCGTTTCTCGAATTGGCCGATCCTCTCCATGGAGCGATCGGACTCTTCATCCTCTTCATCGGAATTCGCATTGCGTGGCAACTCACTGGACAGAAGATCCCTGCGATCGATGGCCCGTTTCAATCCTCGCCTCGCCCGCCGGCTGGAGTTAGCGCCGGCTGACGGGCATAATATCTACAGCTGTGTCCTCCATCACTCCCGAACTGATCCGAAACTGCGGGCGCTGCGCTCGCGAGCTCGCACCCGGGGCACTCGTCTGCGATCAATGCCACGCGCTCGTGCACTCCGAGCAGCTGGATCGTCTGGCTGCGGACGCGAAAGCGCTCGAGGCCAAAGGAGACTTGCGCCAGGCGCGCGACCGGTGGCTCTCTGGCCTTCCTCTCTTACCGCGAACCTCCAAACAGTACGACTGGATCAAGGAACACGCACGAGCGCTTGAGGTTGCAGCGGACGAAGCCCACCTTTCGGAGCCAACGGATAACAAGTGGGCCAAGCGCTTGGGGCCAATCGGTCCGATCGCGATCCTGTTGGCCAAGGGCAAGACGATCCTATTTGCTCTGTTCAAGCTGAAGTTCCTGCTCAGCTTTGCCGCATTTATCGGACTCTATTGGGCGCTGTGGGGCATGAAATTCGGCATCGGCTTCGCGGTGCTGATTCTGCTTCACGAGATGGGTCATTTCATCGACATCAAGCGTCGCGGCTTGCCCGCCGACATGCCCGTGTTCTTGCCCGGCCTCGGGGCCTACGTCCGCTGGCAGGCGATGGGCGTGCCTCTCGAGACGCGCGCCGAGATCAGTCTGGCCGGACCGCTCGCTGGTTTTCTTGTGGCCTTCGCGTGCGCTGTGCTCTGGTGGCAAACGGGCAATCCTTTCTGGGCCGCACTTGCACGCGCTGGCGCAGTCCTCAATCTTCTCAATCTGATTCCCGTCTGGATGCTCGATGGCGGCCAAGCCGTGCACGCCCTGAGCAAGACGGAGCGCATCATCTTGCTCACCGCGTGCCTCGCTTTATGGCTGTTGCTCGGCCAAAATATGTTCTTCCTGGTAGCCCTCGGCGCCGGGTACCAAGTCTTTTTTGCCGGAAACCTGCCGCCACATCCCAGCCGCGCCACCACCATCTATTACCTCGCCGTCCTCACCGCGCTGGGCGTGATCATTCACCTCATGCCGGGACAAGGACTCGGAGTGCGGTAACTGCGCTCCCTCTTACGCGTCTCTTTCATACCTCGCATCAGCTTTTTCGATTGTCGAGACCGGAGACTCGCGCTATTCTTTCGGGTACACTCCCAACCGTTTCACCATGTCTCGGTGGCATTGCTTTGCTGAAATTATCAATTGCAGACTACGAATAGGAGACTGACGACCATCCATGCCTAATGAACTGCGCAATTTTCTGGCACTTACCTATGACGAATTGGAAGAGCTGAATCTGAAGGCAAAGGAACAGCGCAGCAAGCGCGTCCCCGTCCACAAGATCCAGGAAGAGCGGTTGAAGTATTTGACCGACGAGAAGCGCATCAAAGCCGTGACCGTGCTCTTTAGCGATCTTGAGGGCCGGTTGCACATGCTCGATTACGACAAAAAGTTTCTGATCAAGAGCTGGGACAATCTCACCTTCGACGGCTCATCCATTCGTGGCTTCACGGCCCAGCGCGAGAGCGATCTGCGCCTGGGCATCGACTGGGCCGCATTCTACTGGGCGCCCTCCGACGTGTTCGGCTCCGGCAAAGTGCTGGTCTTCGGCGAAGTCATCGACAAGGGCGGCACTTCCTACACCGCCGACATTCGTGGCGTGCTGAAGGGCTACGCCGAGGCTTTGCACAAGAAAAAGGGCTACACCCTCAACGCCGCCAACGAGATCGAAGGGTTCCTGTTCAAGGGCTCGGATGCCGAGCGCCGCTATCACGAGACCGGAAAATTCGAATACGTAAACACAGGCGGATACTACCACTCGCTTCCCGGCGACGCCCTGCGTACTTTCATCGATACCACTGCAGAAGTGCAGCGCTCCATGGGCTTCCAGAACGAGAAAGACCATCCGGAAGTTGCGCCCTCACAATTCGAGATCAACTACGGCTATGGCGAAGTGGTTGCCGCCGCCGACCAGATTCAACTCTACAAGCTGATCTGCCGTCAGGTCGCCACCAACATGGGCCTGACTGCGTCGTTTCTCCCGAAGCCCGTTGTGGGTGTGAACGGCAGCGGCATGCATACCAACGTTTCGATCAGCGAAAACGGCAAGAACCTCTTCTGGGATGCGAAGGGCGAAGAGAAGTTGAGCAAAATGGGTTGGGCGTTCCTCGATCGCATTCTCACCCATGGCAATGATATCTGCCTCCTGCTGAACCCCAGCGTAAATGCGTATCGTCGTCTGGATCCGCACTTTGAGGCGCCGAACCAGATCAAAGCCTCCGCCGTGGATCGGGGATCGATGATCCGCATTCCCATTGGCAACGAGAAGAGCATGCGCGTGGAAGTTCGCTCGGTGGCGCCGGACGCGAATCCTTACCTGGTAATGTTGTCGATCTTCAAGAGCGGCATCGACGGCGACACCTCAAAGATCAAGAACCTCCGCCAGGCCGAGCGCTACCTGCCGGACAACATCTACACCGCGCTCGAGGACTTCCGCAAAGCCGAATGGACGACCGAACTCTTAGGCGAAGATGTGAAAGGCCGTTATGCGGACCTGAAGCAGGCCGCCGCTGACCGCTGTCCGCGCCTGCTGGGAACTTTTGTAAAAGCGCCCGAAGTGCAATATCACCACGACGTCTACAACCAATTCCTCTGGAATTTGTTCTAAACCGCTGCAGTTCTGCCACGGAAAGCGCCCCGCTCGCAAGGCGGAGGCGCTTTTCCTTTCTTTTCTCTCTCAGTGCTCATTTTACCGCTACAGCGTTCGCCCGCTGAATGCGCCTGTGCTAGATTCAGGAGTTTCATGGATCTCGCTCCCACCATCTCGACTCAAGCCCTGACCCGCCGTTTTGGAGAACTTATCGCGGTCGACGGCATCGACTTGCGCGTGTCTCCCGGACAATTCTTCGGCTTTCTAGGCCCGAACGGCGCCGGCAAATCCACCACCATCAAAATGCTCACCGGACTGCTTGCTCCGAGCTCCGGGCGAATCGAAATCCTTGGCCTGGATCTCACTGCGCATCCCGTGGAGGTGAAGCGGCAAATCGGCGTCGTCCCCGAGGGCATGGCGTTGTTCGGACGGCTGACCGGCTCGGAGTTCCTGAACTTCGCTGGCCGCATGTATGGACTGGATCGAGAGACGACCGCCAGACGCACCGCCGAATTGCTCGACTTCATGCAACTCGCCGATCAGCCCAGGAAGCTGGTTACGGACTATTCGCACGGAATGCAGAAAAAATTAGCCATGGCGGCGGCCGTGATTCACGGTCCGAAGGTGCTGTTCCTCGACGAGCCATTCGAAGGCGTGGACGCCATTGCCGCCGGAACCTTGAAGACCATGCTGCAAGGCATGATCGCTCGAGGCGCCACGATTTTTCTCACCTCGCATGTGCTGGAAATCGTCGAGCGCCTGTGCAGCCATGTCGCCATCATTCATCAGGGACGGCTGGTGGCGCAGGGATCGCTCGAAGAATTGCGAATCGGCGTGGAGGCACAGACGCCATCGGCCATCGATGCTTCTCCATCGCCCGGAGACAAGATGACGCTCGAGCAGATTTTCCTCCGTACCGTCGGCGGCTCGCGCCGGACGGATCAAGAGCTTTCCTGGCTGGGATAAACAGCTGGCTCTATTTCTTCCAAACGTAAAAGTTCTTTTCGTCAGCCAGCGTTTCGATGGGTAGGCTCTCCGCAGCCGAGGCGCGATGTACCGCTGAACGCAGGTTCGCCAGTCCAATTCCGCCCACGTCCGCCAGCGGAATTTCCAAAGCGGAGCCCGGGGCCGCCATCTTCAACTCTTTGAGGATCCCCTCCACCAGTTCGTGATGTTTCCCTCGCCTGCCGCGATTGAGGTCGGCAACCGCAAGTTGCCGGTATTTTAAAGTTGGCCGCGGGGCGCTTCCCTTGTTTTCCTTTGGCATGACCTACCTCAGTAATCTGTCTGTGATACAAGCAGGATAATTATACTACTATTATACGTTTACTTTGCAATATGAATACCATCTTCTATTTTGCTCCTGCAGCGCTGCGTTTTACTTCGCCTTTGCGCATTCCGTCGCCACGTCGGAGGTGCCCAGTATTTCCACCTTTTTTTAGTGCCCCGAGTATGCTGAAAAAGGTTTGAAAAGTGGGGGTTCAGAGTGAAGAAAGAATATCCATGGCGGAAGTTGTACGAAGCGGCAATGCTCGAACTCGACCCGAAGAAACTGCAAGAGAGAATCGAAGCAGCTCACGCGGCTCTTCAACAGTGTGCCCAGGAACTGTTAGTCGCAGACGATCGAGACGGCGGCCCACTCGAGGAGCGGCTCGCTATTGCCGACGCTCTCCATAGCCTTCGAACTCTGCAAAAAGTGGAACTCGGATCCCTTGGCGGACGCGGTAGCCGGCCCGGCGGCGCGCACCCCGCGGAGGAGTCATGAAGCCTCGATGCTCCCGCTTGGCGACTGCTTCGGGCCGCAGGCTAAGACTCTGGCAGGCAGTTTTCTCCCATGCCCGCATCATCACCGACCCAAAGAAGTTGGCGCAGCTCAACTGCGCGCTTGCGGACCTGCGAGGACAAGAAGAAGCCGAAGGGGAAACGGAAGCAGCACGAAAGCTGTCGTGCGCTGTATCCACGCCCACACGATAGCTAATCGCCGGATTCTTCCTGGCCGTGCTAGGGCCATTCACGCTTGAGCCTCGATCCCCAGATCTTCCCATTCCGGAACCGGTGAATATTTTTATTGATCGCAAGAAGGTCTTACACCGCACATATGAATGTACGATGGATGGCAGAGATGAGCCCGCTTCTGGGCGGCGGCTTATGCTGGAGCCCACAGGAGAATGTGTAATGCATATGGACGCACCATCGGGCAAGCCCCGCGTCATCCTTCATTTTTGCTGCGATCCCTCCACGCTGGTCCTTCGCGAAGCGTTACTGACCAATGTGGGATATCTTGTCGTAAACTCAAACAACGGATTTGAAGCCATCCGATGGTCCACATCGGGGAGGGTGGATGCCGTAGTGCTGGACCTTGACCGCAATCATGCCGAAGTTCGCCTAATAGCAGAGGAAATCAAGCGTCTCAAACCGGAGATTCCCGCTATCCTGTTGACGGAGACGAAGGCCGTCTCACACGGTCTAGGTGAGCTGTCGGATGCGGTCGTAACCAAGGACAGTGACCCCGAAATTTTGCTGCAATCTTTGACGGAGTTATTGCCCGGCGAGGTTAACCTTCCACTCGGCCCTATTCCGCTGGCTCTGCATCCCGTCGCCGAAACCGTTAGCCCATGATTGAGGCCACTCCTCAGCTCCGTCGCCGCGGCCAGCTTACAGCCATCGCATGGCTCCGCTGGCGCCTCTTTCTGAATGCGCTGCGCACCACGCGCGGTCAGTTGGAGTTGATCTCGCACATCTTCGTGTCGCTTGCTTTCGCCATCGGCGGACTCGGTGGAGCAGTGTTCATGGGAGTCGCCGCCTACTTTTTGCTCTCGTCGGGCAAGCCGGAAATGCTGGCTCTACTCCTGTGGGCTATCTTTTTCTTCTGGCAAGCCTTTCCCATCATGGCTACCGCTTTCACCAACAATCCAGACTCTTCTGACTTGCTCCGCTTCCCGCTCAGCTACCGCTCGTATTTTCTGGTGCGCATGGCCTATGGGGCTTTCGATCCGGCAAGCGTCCTGGGCAGTCTGTGGTCGTTCGGAATCCTGGTGGGCGTCGGCTTTGCCAAACCCGCCTCGCTGCCCTGGACGCTCCTCGTGTTGCTGGCATTCGTCTCCTTTAATCTTCTATTCATGCAAATGGTCTTCGCCTGGGTAGAACGCTGGTTGGCGCAACGCCGTACCCGCGAGATCATGGGCGTTCTGTTTGTTCTGCTGATGCTGAGTTTTCAATTGATCGGGCCATTGGCCAGGCATTTCAACAAGCGGACGCATCCCCAAGTGCAAAAATTCGTCGCGGTTCTTGCTCCGGTGCAAGGAATTCTTCCGCCCGGCCTTGCCGCCGACGCCATTGTCCAGGGCATCTATCCACAATTTCTAGTAGCCCTTACTTCGCTCGCTTTATTAGGCGCATTCTTGATAGTGATCGGCTGCGGCCTGCACATAAGATTGCTGGCGCAATATCGCGGCGAGAGCTTGAGCGAGGCCGTCGCCCCGTCCGCTCCTCGGCAAGATCGGCCGCTCCGCCCGGGCTGGCATCTTCCCGGATTCGCGACGCCGGTCACGGCAGTCTTCGAAAAGGAAATTCACTATCTCCTCCGCAGCGGACCGATGTTGCTCACCCTGATCATGCCGATTTTTATGTTGCTGGTCTTCCGCTTCGGCTCAATGAACTCCGTCCGGCATTCCAGTGGATTTTTGACTCGCGCCCCCAATCTGGCATTTCCCGTGGCTGCGGCCTACACGCTCTTGATGCTGACCAACCTGGTTTACAACAATTTTGGCGGCGATGCTGGCGGCATCCAGTTCTTCTACGCGGCTCCAGTGAGTTTCCGCCACATTGTGCTGGCCAAGAATCTCACCCATGCCGGCATTCTGGCCGTCGAAATAGCGGTCGCATGGATCGCGGTTGCTTCTTTTTACGGGAGGCCCGCGCTCAACATCACGATTGCAACCTTTGCCGGCCTGCTATTCGCAGCACCCATGAATTTTGCCGTGGGCAACGTGTTATCGATCTACTCGCCGAAAAAACTGGACTATTCCAAGTTCGGCCGCCAGCGTGCCTCTCAGGTGACGGTACTGGTGAGCCTCGTCTTGCAGTTGGTCGTCGTGGGCGTAGGCGTCAGCGCTTTTGTGACAGCTCGCTACATCGGAAATTTGTGGATTGCGACTTTGTTGCTTCTGCTGTTGGCGGGAATCTCGCTGTCGCTCTATACGATGGTACTGAACCGCATGGATCGCCTGGCGCTGGAGCGGCGGGAAGCAATGGTCGCCGAGCTGTGCCGCGCTTAGCGTCGCAGATCGGTAAACCTCACTTCTTTTCCGGATTCGCCAGAAACCGATATCCTACCCCGCGCACCGTCAGCAGATGCCGAGGCTCCGCGGGATCGTCTTCGATGTAGCGCCGCAACCGCACCATGAAGTTATCGATGGCGCGCGTGTCGGTATCTTCGTGCAGTCCCCAAACTTCCTCCAGAATCTGCTTGCGCGAAACCACTCGCCCATCGTTGCGTACCAGGTAGCGCAGCAGTTCCGATTCCATCAGGGTCAGATGAATCACGTTATCGGCCGTCCGCAGTTCGAGCACGCCGAAGTCGATGGTCTTGCCGCTAAAGGAAAATGTTCCGAAGTCGCCCACGTTCGCCGCATCAGAGGCGGGCGGCGCATTTCCTGCTTGATGGTCGGCCTTCATCCATTGGCTGCGCCGCAGCAGCCCCTGCAACCGCGCCAGCAAAATCGACAGGTCGAAAGGCTTGGGCAGATAATCATCCGCTCCCGCCGCAAAGCCCTTCAACACGTCCTCAGGCCGGCTTCGCGCCGTCAGCATCAGCACCGGCACATAATTCCGCGCCGCGCGCAGTTCCGAAACCACGCTGAACCCATCCTTGCCCGGCAACATGATATCGAGCACGATGGCGTCGAAATTTTCCTTCTTGCCGAGCAGACGATCGGTCGCGGCCTCGCCATCGCCCACCACCTCAGCCGAATATCCCTCCGCCTGCAGATTGAAGCAGAGCCCTTGCGCCAGATGCGCTTCGTCTTCCACCACGAGAACCCGGCTCATGCGTTCGACCTCGGCAGTTCCATGGTAATCGTAGTGCCCTCGCCCTCGCCCTCGCTCGCTGCAAACACTTTGCCGCCGTGTTTCTGTGCGATCGCTTTCACAATAAACAGCCCCAGCCCCGTTCCTTTCACGTGGGCCAGCGATCGGTGGGTGACGCGATAGAAGCGTTTGAAGATGCTCTTCAAATCGTCGGCAGGAATACCGACTCCGTGGTCCTGCACGCTGAGTACGATGCGCTTCTCGTCGGGCGTATCCAGACGCACCCGCACATCCACGGTGTCGCCAGAATATTTGATGGCATTATCGAGCACATTGAAGACCGCGGTACGCAAGTCCTCGGCACTCCCCATCACGCGCATCCCCGCGCCGTTGCTCGACGCTTCTTCGTACTGCAGCGCTTCCGGTGGCAGATGATGCCGGACCCGGGCGGCCTCCATGCACGCGCGCACCAGTTGCCGGAAGTCGACCGCAGATTTTTCCCGCCCCGCTTTCTTGTCTCCGGCGCGGCCGGCGCGCAGCACTTGTTCCACCGTCTCGGTCAAGCGATCGGTATCGCTGAGCATCAGCCGGTAAAACTCCTGCTTCTGCACTTCTGGCAGATCCCTGCGCTGCAAGGTTTCCAGGTGCAAGCGGATGGAAGCCACCGGCGTCTTCAGTTCGTGCGTAACCGCATTGATAAAGCTGTCATGCTGCTCGCTGCGTCGAATCTCGCGCAGCAGAAACGTTGTATTCACGATCATGCCCGCAATAATCAGCGCAAAAAAAATGATCCCGAAGAACAGCAGCACGCCCTCGCGCCAGTTGAGGATGATCCATCCAACATTCAGCGCAACCGCCAGGGCAACCAGCCCGATGCCCAGGCAGAGAAAGAAGATAATTGTTCCTCGGCGGCTCGTGATGCGCATGGCTTCACGCTGATTCTACTGCTTCGGGGGCCCATCAATAGTGCCGATTCGGGCCCTTCTGGAACATGGATCTCGGATTTCGACGTAGGTGGATCGGGAGTGCCCCGTGGCTCAGAGTAAACTTATACCGATGGGTGAGCCCGAGACAAATCCGCATAGACAACAACAGCTTTACTGGGCTCAGATGGTTGAACTTAAAGTGGCCGCTTGCTACATCCGCCGCTATAGGGATTATCTGGGGAAGCGGGTGACAGCCCTGGGGACGCTCCGAGCCGTCGCGTCTAGCGGAAGCATTGCAGCTTGGGCGCTCTGGAAAGAATACGCGTTCGTGTGGGGGGCAATCATTGCAGCATCACAAGTGGCAGATGCCCTGAAGGATGTATTTCCATTTACCAAGAAACACAAAGCCGCGAGTGCACACACAATAACTCTCGGCGCTATTTTCATCGACGCCCAGTTGGAGTGGGAGAACATTTTTTCCGGTCGCTACACGGTCGATCAAATCATGAACCGACGGCATAAGCTCATGAAGTTACAGCATGATGCCGAGCGAACCAGCTTTCCTGAAGGGTTGGCAACGCGAGAATCACTTTTTGCTCAAGCCCAGCAGGAGGCCCAGGACTACTTCAAGGCGACTTACGGCGTATACTAGGTATCGGAGCCCTTTATGGCGGAAGAGAAACTTGGAATTGTAGTTTCCGAACTTGGGAAAAGCTTAATCATGCCATCGGTGACCGTCGAGGTCCCAATGCCTTCAGGTGTGGCTACTCCGGCGTTGTCCGCTTCGCCTCACGCCGCGCCGAGTTCCATCATGCCGTCAGTGACCGCCAACATACATATGCCGTCAGGTGCCGCAGTGCCGGCTCATTCTACGCAACCCCAAAATATTCCAGCACAAGCTCCAGCGGATTCTTCCAACGGCAACAGATAGAGCGTCCTAATCCCCCGCCACTGCCGCCTCCGGCAGAGCCACCGTCACCAGCTTGCCGTTGGGCGTAGGCACTAACCCTTTTTCCAAATCAGCCAACTTCACTCTCTTAATGTCCCAGGCCAGGCCCAGCTGCTTCAGAGCCCAGATGCCGTACCAGTTCATGTCGATTTCGTACCAGGTAAAGCCATGCTGCGCCGCGGTCGGATGCGCGTGGTGATTGTTGTGCCAGCCTTCGCCAAATGTCAGCAGCGCAACCCACCAGCTGTTAGTCGAAAGATCGCGCGTGGTAAAGCGGCGCGTGCCCCACGAGTGCGTGGCCGAATTCACCAGCCAGGTGGCGTGCAGGCCAACCACCGTGCGCATAAACGTTCCCCACAGAAGAAAGGGCAGTCCGCCAATCGCAAACAGCACCGCGCCCAGCACAATCTGCGGTACGTAGTGATATTTCGTGATCCATACGTGAAACTTATCCTTGGCCAGGTCAGGGACGTAGCGGGCCAGTGTAGTCGTGTCATGGTGCATCGACTTGCCCATCAGGATCCAGCCCATGTGCGCCCACCATTTGCCGTCGATCGGCGAATGCGGATCGCCGTCCTGGTCGGAGTACTGGTGATGAATGCGATGCGTCGCTACCCAGAAAATTGGCCCGCCCTCGAGCGCGAGCGTGGCGCAAACCGTCAGAAAATACTCCACCCACTTCGGCGTCTTGTAGCCGCGGTGGGTGAGCAGACGGTGATAGCTCATCCCAATGCCCAGGCTTCCGGAGACCCACCATAGGAACATCGCAACAAACAACGCCTTCCAGGTAAAAAAGAAGAGTGCAGCGATGGCGCCTACGTGAAACGCCATCATAAAGATCGCCGTCACCCAGTTAACTTCGTTTCTTGCGGCTTGCCGTTTTTCCAGGCTTTCCAGTTGCATATCCAAGGAGCATCCCCGATTCGTCTGCTAAGTTCGATAGCGTACATAGCTAACGTATCAAGGCGTAGAGAAAATCACTGTAATACTTGTGTAATAGCGGGAATCCCGCACCTTACCGAAGTAACCCGAAGGCAAAACGAAAGGCGCGACCACTGGCCGCGCCCTCGAAAAACCCGGCAAAATCCATGCTTCAGGCACTCTTCGGCATCTGCTTCATAAACTCTTCCTGCGCTTCTTCGATTTCCTCCATCGACATATCGCGCTTGTGAGTCGCGATGGACCACTTGTGGCCGAACGGATCCACCAGCTTGCCATAGCGGTCGCCCCAGAACATCTCCGCTACCGGCATTTCTACAGTCGCTCCCGCTCCAATCGCCTGGTCAAACGCCGAGTCCACATCCTCGACATAAATGTGCAGTCCCGTTCCCGAGCCGCCAATGGTCTGCGGCGACACAGATCCAAATTGCGGGAATTCGTCGGCCAGCATGAGGAGAGAGTCGCCGATGCGCAGCTCGGCATGCATGATT
>DATEQW010000086.1:0-21707 GCA_035272245.1 Candidatus Sulfotelmatobacter sp.
ACCGCCTGCAATCCCGCGGGCACCGCTGGCGGGAAGACGTCATGCGCGAATACTTTCACCTCCGGGGTGTCATCCCCCTCTACCTCAATCGCCGCCTTTCCGGCCTTCTCAATCGCGCTCACCACCGCCCCGCGGTAAGAATATGTCTTCTCCCACTCGGACGTCTGATCAAGAAAAGAGGTGACGACTTTGCTCGAAGCCCTGCCCAGCGCGCACTCCGTCGCCTCAACGTCCGCAATCTTGCTTTCGCTTGAGCTCGATTCCGCACGCCGGTAGATACGGAACATGTATTGAACATCGCTGATTCCACCGGGCGTCTCCGGACACTTCCACGAAATCAGCACTCCCGGCGCCGTGGCCTGCGCGGCAAAATCGCTGAACGGCGCCAGCGTCGGCACCAGCGGCACGCGCGTCTGGTTCGAAATCCCCGCCCCCCGCCCCGCCTGGTTCAGCACTTCCACCGCATACGTGGCAAACTCAGTCGGATGTTCCTTCCCGAGTTCTGCCGGCAAAGTGTCCGTGAACGTTGCGCTCAGTTTTTTCCCCGACGCCTTCTTTGCCGTCTGCTCGAAATCCGCTGGCGGCGCGGCTTCTCCCACCGGCGTGCCACACTGCTTCAGTGCCCCCGTCATGCTCCGGCATATGAGGGTTTTTCCCAGATACCGTGTTCTCTGCCGGTCCGTCGTCCGCGGCGGGATCGTCCACGTCAGCGTAACTTTTTCGCCCTTCCTCGCCGCACGCAAGTCCGTCGGCGGCTTCGGCAACTCCAGCGAAGGCGCCTCCGGTGGCCCAATCGACGCGCACCCTGCCATCTCAGCCACCAAGCCCAGCAGCAACAGTCCTCGTAGGATTTTCATGCAGAGACAACAGAGTACATCAGATCTTCGTGGCAGCATCACCGCCCGTGTGGAGCGGACACTCCTGTCCGCTGCTTTTTGACCGGACCTTCGCCCCAACCCATTGTCATTCCGACCAGAGCCGGAGCGCCAGCGACGGCGGAGTGGAGGAACCCGCTGTCGGGCGGCCAAGCGCTTCTGGCGCAGCTCCAAGCTATCCGGTTTTGAAAGGGCGCTGCTTCAGTCGCGCCGTAAGAGAGCCGCGGTTACTGGCAATCCCGTGGAAGAGCGGCGCTTCAGCGCCACGCACAGCCCCCAAATTGATACGGGCTTCAGCCCCTGTGGCGGCTACAGAATGTATCTCGACAAATCCTGATCCTTCACAATGTCCGTCAACATCTTGCGCACATAATCCGCATCCACGGTCACATGCTCACCCTTTCGCTCCGGAGCGTCAAAGCTCAACTCGTCCAGCACCCGCTCCATGATGGTATGCAGCCGCCGCGCTCCAATGTTCTCCGTGCTCTCGTTCACCCGAAACGCAAAGTGCGCAATCTCCTGCAGCGCCTCCGGCGTGAACTCCAGCTTCACTCCTTCAGTCTCGAGCAGCGCCGTGTACTGCTTCACCAGAGAAGACTTCGGCTCGGTCAGAATTCGCACAAAATCTTCCATGGTCAGCGACTGCAACTCCACGCGAATCGGAAACCGCCCCTGCAGCTCCGGAATCAGATCACTCGGCTTCGAAACGTGAAACGCGCCTGCGGCGATAAATAAAATGTGATCCGTCCTCACCATCCCGTAACGAGTATTTACCGTTGTCCCTTCCACAATCGGCAGAATGTCGCGCTGCACGCCTTCGCGCGAAACATCCGGACCATGCCCGCCCTCCCGCCCCGCAATCTTGTCGATCTCGTCCAGAAACACAATCCCGGAATTCTCCACCCGATCAATCGCTACTCGCGTCACCTGATCCATATCGATCAGCCGCTGCTCTTCTTCCTGAATCAGATATTCGAACGCCTCATTCACCTTCATCTTCCGCTTCTTCGTCCGCGCGCCGAAGATGTTGGGCAGCATGTCCTTGATGTTGATATCCATCTCCTCAACACCCTGGTTGGTCATGATTTCAAAAGACGGAAAATTCCGCTCCCGCACATCAATCTCAACCTGCCGCTCGTCAAGCTTGCCCTCGCGCAGTTGCTGCCGTAATTTCTCTCGTGTCCGCGAAGAAGATTCCGTCAACGCCGTGTTGCCATCGATCACCACTCCGCCCGCAGTCGTCGATTCCGCAGGCCGCGACTGCGGCGATGGCGGCAGCAGAATATCCAGCAGCCGCTCCTCTGCATTCAACTCCGCCTTGTCCGCAACGTCTTCCAACTTTTCTTCGCGCACATTGTCGATCGCAATCTCCACCAGATCGCGCACCATCGACTCCACATCGCGACCCACATAACCAACTTCCGTAAACTTCGAAGCCTCCACCTTCAAGAATGGAGAGTTCGCCAGCTTTGCCAGTCTTCGCGCAATTTCCGTCTTCCCCACCCCAGTCGGCCCAATCATGATTATGTTCTTGGGGATGATCTCCTCGGCCAGGTCGGGAGTGAGTTTTTGCCGGCGCGTGCGGTTGCGCAGGGCGATGGCGACAGCGCGTTTCGCGTCCTTCTGGCCGATCACATGTTTGTCGAGTTCGACGACGATTTCACGAGGAGTGAGCTCGTCGAGTGCGAGTTGTTCTTCTTCGGCGCTGCTGGGTAAGTAAATGGCCATATAAAGTCTCAGTTCTCAGTTCGCGGTTCTCAGTTGCGCAGCGAGGTTTTGCTGAGAACTGAGAACCGGGAACTGAGAACTCACTACAGTTCTTCTATCGTTACCGCATCATTGGTATAGATGCACATTTTGCCCGCGATCTTCATCGCTTCTTCGGCGATTCGGCGGGCGGAGAGTTCGGTGTGGCGCGCCAGCGCTTCGGCCGCCGCCTGAGCATAGGGACCACCGCTGCCGATCGCAGCGATACCACCGTCGGGTTCGATTACGTCGCCTTGGCCGCTGAGCAGGTATGTTTGCTCTTTGTCGCACACCAACAGCAACGCTTCCAGGTGCCGCAGGAATTTATCGGTGCGCCAGTCTTTGGCGAGTTCGACGGCGCCGCGTCCAAGGTTGCCGTGGTATTGCTCTAGCTTCGATTCGAAGCGGCTGAAAAGGGTGAAGGCATCGGCAGTGGAACCGGCAAAGCCGGCGAGAATCTTGTCGTTGTACAGTCGTCGAATCTTCTTGGCCGTATGTTTGATGACCGACTCGCCGAGCGTGACCTGCCCGTCGCCGGCGAGAACCACGCTGCCGTTGCGGCGGATCGATAAAACTGTAGTGGATCGAATCAGACGTTTCGTGGACATGGGCACAATTCTTAATTATAGCAGCGCGAAGGATTGAATCTGTGGCCAGTGCCGAGCCGCAAACTCTCGCCCGTGCTTTTAGTCACTGACGTGTAATTAGTCCGAAGGCGTAGAGTGAACTGTCTGAAGAGAGCACGAGGTGCGGGCGTGAAACTTCTGGTAATTGGTTCGGGCATGATGGGATCGGCGGCGGCGTTTGATATGGCGCGGCAGTCGCAGGTGGAGTCGGTTTCTCTAGCCGATAGTGATTTGAAACGAGCTCGCGAAGTCGCGACGCGGGTAAACAAAATCACTGGCGAAAAAAAAGTCCGAGCGATCACGCTCGACGCCAGCAATGAGAAGTCCGCGGCCAAGATTATGCGAGGGCATGACGGTGCGCTTTCGGCGGTGCCCTATCGGCTGAATCTTGGATTAGCGAAAGCCGCCATCGAAGCACGTTGCCACTTTGCTGATCTTGGCGGAAATAATACCGCGGTGCGCCAGGAACTAGCTCTGGCCAGCAAGGCGGAGAAACGTGATGTCGCCATCGCTCCGGATTGTGGGCTGTCTCCGGGTATGGCTTCCATCCTGGGTGGAGAGCTGGTACGCCGCCTGGGGGGCCGGGCCGATGCGCTGAAACTTTATGTCGGAGGGCTGCCGGAAAAACCCATGCCACCATTTCACTACCAGCTGGTGTTTTCGGTGGAAGGTCTGATCAATGAATATGTCGAACCTGCGCGCATTCTCCGTAAAGGCAAGCTGGTGACAGTGGAGCCGCTGACCGAGCCCGAGGAATTTCACATGCCTGGATTCGCACCTTTGATTGCCTTCCAGACTTCCGGTGGCACCTCGACTCTGCCCGAGACCTTCGAAGGAAGAGTGGGCGAGTGTTTCGAGAAAACATTGCGCTACCCGGGACATTACGATCTGCTCTGCGAATTAAAGGCGCTCGGACTCTTCTCCAGCCAGAAGATGCGCGTGGATGGAAGCGAGATTACGCCGCGGGCAGTGATGGCAAAAATTTTTGAGGGGAAATTTGCGGGCAAAGGGCCGGATGTCTGCATCATGCGGCTGGAGGCGCACGAGTCGGTGCGTTCGCCTGGCGTGCGCGGGTTGCTAGGCGGACGCCTCAAGGGCCGCGTGGCCGCCTTCACTTTGGTCGACCACTACGATGCCAAAACCGACATGAGCGCGATGATGCGCACCACCGCATTTCCAGCATCGATCGTCATACAGATGTTGGCTTCGGGAGCGATTACAAAGCGCGGTGGCGTTTTGCAGGAGCGGGACGTTCCCGCCGATCTTTTTCTGGAGGAGATGGAGAAACGAGGAATCCACGTGGAGTACACGTTGGAATAAAAAGCATCAAAGGCGGAGGATAGGAGCGTTTGCTCCACACCAGTAAAACTTTAGGAAACAGAGGCGCGGCCCATGGGCTGCGCCTTTTTGTTTGGGCGGAGGGTTCAGGGGCGATGACGGAGACGTTGAATTAACTGCGGTCTTATCTCCGGCCACTCGGCGGCGACAATCGAGTAACGCACTGAGTCGCGAGGGATGAAGTCTGCGGCCATCCTGTGGGCGCGGAGAACGCCTTCACGCTTTGCTCCGATGCGTTCGAGCGCGGCGCGGGAGCGCTGGTTGCGCGCGTCCGTATGAAAGCAAACTCGCAGTGCCTGCCATGTCTCGAAGGCGTATGTCAGCATGAGCAGCTTGGCCTCGGTGTTGGCCGCAGTGCGGATGGCGGAGCGGGTAAACCAGGTGTAGCCGATCTCGCAGGCGTCGGGGGACTGACGGCCGTGACGCGCATGTCCCGGCGGCCACGACCAGCGCTCGATGTTCCAGAACCGCGTCGAACCAATGACGACCCCATCATTTGCGCTGACGATCGCGAACGGCACAGCTGTGCCAGCGTCGCGCCAAGCGAGCGCGATGTCGACGTAGGTGGCGGCTTGGGCCGTGCCCTGCGGGACGGGACTCCATTGGTAGAGGAAGCAGTCCGATGCCGAAGCCTTCACCAATCCGTCGACGTGCCGGTGGTCAAGGGGTTCAAGGCGGATGTGTGTGCCTGAGAGGACGGGGCTTTCTTGCGTCATACCTTCAGTATGCAAGGAGCGCAGGTAACAGTGGAAGAGCGCCGTTCAGCCGGGTGCCCCACCTTTCGCTTTTGAAAGGTGGGAGTCCACCGTCGTGGCCAGCGTGGTATTTCCGCGTTCACTTACCGGAAGCTGAAGCCCGACCTCACTTCTCACCCCTCTCCGGAGCAGGGCTCCCACGGGAATCAAAAAAATCTCTCAAAAATTCTCTTGACGTGACCATTAAGTCACGTTAGTATTGGGTCACGTAATGAAAACGCGGAAGGAGACGACAACCATGAAAGTGGAAGACCTGACGCTTGATGTTGAGCAGCATATCGAGATGAAAGCCACGCCCGAGAAGGCGTTCGCGGCAGTTTTGTATCGGCTCGGAAAAGGCAACACCCGGCCAGACGGGCAATCGCTAGACCTGGAACTGGAGCCGAAGGTGGGCGGCCGGTGGTATCGCGATCGCGGAAACGGGATCGGACATTTCTGGGGATTCGTGCAGGTGATTAAGCCTTCCAACCTGCTGGAACTCAGCGGGCCGATGTTCATGTCGTATCCGGTGATGAATCACGTAGAAGTGAAAATCGAACCTGTCTCGGGAGGATGCCGTGTGGCGCTGCGGCATCGCGCGATCGGGATGATCGATCCTGAGCACCGCAAGAATGTGGGCACCGGCTGGAATCACATGTTGAGCAACGTAAAGAAGGACTGTGAGCAGCAGTGACGGAGCGCTCTGGGCCGGGAGACGAACTCGACGGCGTCTGGAAGGCACTGTCCGACCCGACGCGGCGGGCGATTTTGGATTTCTTACGGGCTCGTCCGCGAACCACGACCGAGATTGTGGATTCTTTTCCGCACCTGACGCGCTTTGGAGTGATGAAGCATCTCGAGGTGCTGCGGCAGGCCCAGCTGGTGCACACGCGCGAGGTGGGAAGGCAACGGGTGAATTCACTCAATGTGGTGCCCATCCGGCAGATCTACGAACGCTGGGTCGGTCCATTTCAGGAACTTTGGACAAACGAACTCCTCCGCATCAAGGAGATCGCTGAGAAGGACAGCGCTGGCGTAGGCCGGGGAACTGTGCGCAAACGAAGCAAGCATATCGCCGCGAGATAGCGATTTTGGGGACCGAGCAACAACCAATTCAAACAGCTAAAGAGGAGAACACGTATGACCACACTAGCTACCAGCACCGGCGTTCGGGGACACGAGGTTGTGTCTCCCAAAGAATGGATTGCAAGTCGAAAAGAATTGCTCCGGAAAGAGAAGGAGTTCACAAAGTTACGAGATGAACTGAGCCGGCAGCGGCGCGAGTTGCCTTGGGAAAAAGTTGAAAAAGAATATGTGTTCGATGGTCCGCAGGGCAAGGTAACGCTTGCTGACCTGTTTGGCGGCCGCAACCAGTTGATCGTGTATCACTTCATGTTTGGTCCGGGATGGGAGCAGGGTTGTCCGAGTTGCTCGTACCTGGCCGATCATTTCGGCGGAAGCCTGGTGCACCTCGCGAATCGCGACGTCGCCCTGGCCGTGATTTCGCGCGCGCCCATGGACCAGATTGAGGCGTTCAAGAAACGTATGGGCTGGGAATTTCGCTGGGTGTCATCGTTTGCGAACGACTTCAACCGGGACTATCACGTGTCGTTCACAAAAGAAGAGATGGCGAGCGGCAAGGTGAACTACAACTATGAAGTCGCCGAGTTCCCCAGCGAAGAGGCGCCGGGAGCGAGCGTTTTTTATAAGAACGAAGCGGGCGAGATATTCCATACCTATTCCACTTATGCACGCGGCCTCGACATCCTGGTGGGCGCCTATAACTTTCTCGATCTCGCGCCGAAAGGTCGCGACGAGGATGGTCTCGCCTTCACCATGGCTTGGGTTCGCCATCACGATCGCTATGCGGAAGGCTACGTGGTCGACCTCAGGGCGCAGTACGTGGCTCCCAAAGGTTCCGGTTCGTGCTGCGCGGAGGAGCACCACTCGTGAGCAGTTACGCTTGTTGTGCAGCGATTTCGAATCGCGGGAATCGCTCGGGGACGCGGATCAGGGAGAATGGTCCGCGTCCTACGACCGGCCGGCGTCGTTTGCTCGACACTGCTGGTTGGGCTGTTCCCAGCGGTATCCTGGCACTCTTGCCCAAGTGCCCCGCGTGCCTGGCTGCTTACTTTGCAATCGGCAGCGGGATCGGAATCTCCGTCTCAACCGCGACGTATCTTCGCGCAGGGCTTGTCGTGCTCTGCGTGGCCTCGCTGTCGTATTTCGCAGTGAGACAAGGGCGCCAATTCCTCGCCCGCCGGACCTTATCGACCCCAGAAAACTTGTCAATAGGCGAAAACCGCGTCACGGCATTCAAGTGGCTCACACCAAAGAGGAAATAATTCTCGAAAAATGTCCCAGCCACCCCTCCTGAGTTGATATAATAGAACTATAGAGTAAAACTTTAAGTAAACGAGGCGCGGCCCACAGGTCGCGCCTTTTCTTTTGCACCTGAGACTTCACCCCCACAGGAACCAGATGGATGAATTCAAAGTTTTCAAGACTTTCAAGGAGCGCGGCGAGTGGGTCGAACTCCGCTTCATGGCCGAAGCCCTGCGCCACGGCTACAAAGTGCTCAAGCCCTGGGGAGACTCCTCGCCCTTCGACGTCGCCCTCCACTTCGGCGCGCGCATCGTCCGCGTCCAGGTCAAGTCCACTTCCTGCCGCGTCGGCACCGGATACTTCTGCCAGTTCAAGCCCAACTACCTCGGCCCGCCCTACACCCTCAAGCAACTCGATTTCTTCGCCGCCTACGTCATCATGCAGAACGCCTGGTACCTCATCCCCGCCCGCATCCTCCTCGGCCGCGAACGCAAACAAGGCCTCATGCTCTTCCCCATGCAGCCCCTCAAGAAAAATCGCTACCGCTACGAATCCTATCGCGACGCCTGGCCGCTCCTAGCCCCGCACAAGGCAAAACACAGGAAGTAACGGCCCATCAGGTAGTGAGTCCGAACCGAGCCGGAGCGACTTTAACCTTGTCATTCAGAGCGCGTCGAAGGCGGGCGAGGAACCTGCTGTTCCATTCGTTCAAGATGGGCCATGTGGAGCGGAAATCCTGTCCCCTGCCTTTGACCCCACGGGTGCCCCGTCCTTGTCTCTCCGTTCTTTGGAGAGACAGAGCCTGCCCTGAGCGAAGCCGAAGGGGCGGGGAATTTGACCTTTACTAAAGTGAAACGCCGTGTGGAGCGGACACTCTTGTGCGCGGCCTTTGACTTTTGATCCGGCGTTTTTGCCGCCGCAAGAGATTCCAGCCGCGGAGCGGCGGCATAATTCAGCCCAGGGCGTAAGCCCTGGGTCAACCACGAGAAAATCGGAATCGAGTCCCGTAGGGACGGCAGACAAGATCAGTGGTAACTACACGCCCACCGTCTGCGCGCTCGGCTTCGCCGCCAGCAACTGCCTCAACACATACTGCAAAATCCCGCCGTTAGCGTAGTAGAGCGCCTCTTGCGGCGTATCGATGCGCACAAGCGCCTGGAACTCGATGACTCCTGGTTTAGATTTGGCACGAACTTTGACTTTCTGACCAGCGGCGTAGTGATCGATCAGTTTGCGGATGCCGCTGATCTCGAATACTTCTTCGCCGGTCAGCTTGAGTGACTCCGCATTTTGTCCCGGCTCAAACTGCAGCGGCAAGATTCCCATGCCAACAAGATTCGAGCGGTGGATGCGCTCGTAGCTTTCGGCAACGACGGCATGGACGCCGAGCAGGCGCGGGCCTTTCGCTGCCCAGTCGCGCGAGGAGCCCGAGCCGTATTCTTTTCCGGCGAGGATGATGAGTGGAATGCGCTCAGCCTGATATTTCTGCGAAGCATCGAAAATCGACATCTCCTGATTCGTCGGCAGGTGGCGAGTGAAGCCACCTTCTACGTTAACGAGTCTGTTGCGCAGCCGCACATTCGCGAAAGTTCCCCGAACCATCACTTCGTGATTGCCGCGGCGTGAGCCGTAGGAGTTGAAGTCGGCGGGCTTGACGCCGTGCTCCTGCAGATATTTTCCCGCAGGGCCGTCCTTCTTGATGGAGCCGGCGGGAGAAATGTGATCGGTGGTGACGCTGTCTCCCAATACCGCTAGTACGCGCGCAGAACGAATTTCTTCGACCGGCGAAGGCTTCAACTTCATGTCATCGAAGTAAGGCGCGCGCCGGATATAGGTGGAATCTTTTTCCCACGCGTAGGTCTGGCCCTTGGGAATGGAGAGCCCGCGCCAGCGCTCGTCTCCGGCGAACACTTCGGCATAACTTTTCGAAAACATTTCCGCGGTGACCGAGTGCTCGACGGCCTCTTCGACTTCACGCTGCGTGGGCCATATATCGGCGAGGTACACGGGCTTGCCTTCTTTGTCCTTACCGATTGCGTCTTTGCGGAGATCGGTGTCGATGCGTCCGGCGAGCGCGAAGGCCACGACCAGTGGGGGCGACATCAAATAGTTGGCGCGAACTTCCGAGTTGATACGCCCCTCGAAGTTGCGATTGCCGGAGAGGACGCTGGCGACCACGAGATCTTTTTCGTCGATGGCCTGTGAGACTTCGGTAGGTAGTGGTCCGGAGTTGCCGATGCAGGTGGTGCAGCCGTAACCGACGATGTGGAATTTCAGTTTCTCGAGATAGGGCGTGAGGCCGGCATTCTCGAGATAATCGCGGACCACTTTCGATCCGGGGGCGAGCGAAGTTTTTACCCATGGCGGAATCGTCAGGCCTTTTTCAACGGCTTTCTTCGCGAGCAGTCCAGCGCCGATCATCACGGAGGGATTCGAAGTATTCGTGCACGACGTGATGGCGGCGATGACGACGCTACCGTGCTTGAGTGAATTCTTCACGGTCGCAGGAACATGCTCGTGGACGTTCGGATCTTCTACGCCGATAGCAGTGGGGCTGCCACCTTCCTGCTCCCAGCGCAGGGAATTGGCGGCTGGCGCGGTTTTCGCGGCAGTCTTTGGCTTGATCAGAGTAGGCAGTGCTTTCTGGAAAGAATCCCCAGCTTGAGAAAGTACCACGCGATCCTGCGGACGCTTGGGCCCGGCGATGCTCGGTTCGACGGTAGCGAGATCGAGGGTGAGCAGTTCGGAATATTCCGCCTCGGGAGTTTTCTCGTCGTGGAACATCCCTTGCTCGCGGCAGTAAGCTTCGACCAAGGCGATCTGTTCGGCGCTGCGGCCGCTGAGCTTTAAATATTTCAGGCTCTCTTTATCGACGGGGAAGATGCCACAAGTAGCGCCGTATTCCGGCGACATGTTAGCGATGGTAGCCCGATCGGCGAGCGGCAGTTCACGCAGTCCCGGACCAAAGTATTCAACAAATTTTCCGACGACGCCATGCTTGCGCAACATTTCCGTGATCGTCAAAACCAGATCAGTAGCCGTAGCTCCTTCCCGCAAACGCCCCGTAAGCTTCACACCAACAACCTGCGGAATCAGCATCGAGACAGGCTGCCCGAGCATCGCCGCTTCGGCTTCAATCCCACCCACGCCCCATCCCAAAACTCCCAGCCCATTAATCATCGTTGTGTGACTGTCGGTGCCGACCAGGGTGTCGGGATAGGCGGTGCGCTTGCCATCTTTTTCACGGTTCGATTCCTGGACGAAGACTACGCGGGCGAGATATTCGAGATTGACCTGGTGGACGATGCCAGTGTCGGGAGGGACGATGGCGAGGTTGCGGAATCCGGTTTGACCCCAACGGAGGAACGAGTAACGCTCTTTGTTGCGCTGAAATTCGAGAAGGGCGTTCATGTCGAAGGCGCTGGCGGTGCCGAACTCGTCGACTTGCACCGAGTGATCGATTACTAATTCGACGGGCTGCAGAGGGTTGATGAGGGAAGGATCGCCGCCGAGGTGCTGCATGGCGTCGCGCATCGCGGCGAGGTCGACGACGCAGGGGACGCCGGTGAAATCCTGAAGGAGGACGCGGCTGGGAGTGAAGGCAATTTCTTTTTCAGGCTTGGAATTCTTGTTCCAAGCAGCGAAGGCGCGGATGTCCTCTTGCTTGACATTGCGGCCGTCTTCGGTGCGGAGAAGATTCTCCAGCAGAATGCGGAGAGAGTAAGGAAGGTGTTTGGTGGAGATGCCTTGCTGGTCGAGGGCATCGAGGCGGTAGATTTCGTATTCCTTATTGTCGACTTTGAGAACGGAGCGGGCTTTGAAGCTGTTTAAGGACATGATGCCTTCCTAATGAAAGATGCCGCGAGACGACTGGCGCCGCATGGCGGGCTGCAGTGAATATCGGAACTCACTAGTTTAGTCGTTTTGGCGTGGATTGGGTAGAAACAGAGGCTAGGGTAGTGGGCATCAAAGTAGCCCACTACCGGGGCTAGGGTAGGTCCAGAATCGACAATCTGACCGAGCGCCAGCGTGGCTACTAATGAGTCGCATCCGCGACGCCCGGCGCGGTAGCACGAGGACGCTCCCCGAGTATGTGCGCGTGGCACGCTGAGATTCTCGCCGACGTAACTGGCCAGCCAGTTTCGAATCGGGAAGCGGCCTGTGCGCTTACAGCCTCAGCGCAATTCCGCAGATGGCAATGTTCCCGGTCGTGTTGGTTTGCACGATTTGTAATCCGTTAGCAACCGCTCCAGTTGCCGTGTTCAACACAAACGCATACTGTGTCCCAGTGCTTAGCGACATTGTTCCAATTCCGTCGGAGTTCACCGTGTACGTGCCGGTGAAGGTCTCGGTTTGGACCGTTTCGCCGCTCTCCATATAGCTTGACGATCCCTTAACGTTCCCCTTCCCATCAAAAGTGAGCAGCCCGTTTCCGGCGTAGATGGGTTGGCTTGGATCAGCAGTCCATTCGTTAGTTTGGAGGCTGTAACTTCCCTTTAGATTCGCCAGAGTGTAGGTCTTTGCCGTCGAGGACTGCAGCAAGGCCGTGCTAGTACCCACTTCGTTGGGGAGCAGATCCGTGATGGGCAACAGTTGTATGCCGTGAGCTATCTTCGCGGAAATTGAATTGACAACGATTGCCCATTCCCAGCCAGACGAAAATGTGAGCGTGCCGGTGCCGTCCGGGTTCACTGTGTATGTCCCAGTGAACGTCCCGCTTGTTAGGCTGCCGTTTACCATTCCTGTGTACGACTCCGTCATATTGCCCACGCCGTCGAAGGTCATGACTCCTATCACTCCGCCTTGCGGTTCATTCACGTCCGCGGTCCAGCGGGTCCCCAAGAATGTGTAACTCCCCTGCAGAGTTGCATTGCTGAATGTCGCAGCTTGGGCTGAAAGAACGAGGATGATTGTGACGAAGAGCAGAAGACAGGCCTGCCTAGAACTTCGGATGGCCCCTTGCATAAAACACCTCCTAAGAACCGTCCATGTGTCCACACGTGCGAAACGAGTAGACGCTTGGAGGCGGAGGCAAAACAAGGACATAGAGCACAACGCAGTGTGACCAGAAAGTCCTGCGTTATCATCCCAGAAGGGAAACGCTTCGGGACACTTTAGCGGGCGACGGTCCAGACTTGATACAGGACGACAGCCATCATGAACAGGAGATAGAGGCGGAGGGACCAGAGGACTACGAGCTCGGGACCTTTTAAATGGCGGCGGGGGATGAAGTGCTTTTTGGCTCCGACGAGTTGGTCGTGCTCGAGGGAGGCGAGGACCATCGACTCGTCGGCGGAGGAGATTATGTGCGGAGCAGTGTCGATTTTCTTCGTCATCATGCAGTTCTCCTTACTTGATCGAGCCGGGCATCCGTTGAGCTACAAGCGAAAGCAGGTTCCTCGGGCCTGAAAAACGGCCTTCGGAATGACAAACGGGAAGCTTGAGGTTCATCTCTATTTCCCTCCTAAGGCGGCGAAGATGTTGGGGGCGATGATGCTGATGCCGAAGAGAATGCCGGCGGCGGTCAGGACGAAAACTACGCCGCTGGACAGGATGTTTGCCCAAAGCGGGCTGACGAGATCGCCCATGATTTCTTTGTCGTTCACCAGCATAAAGAGGAACACCAGGGCCGGCGGCATGGCGAGAACTGCAACTACGTTTACAACCAGGACGACATAGACCAGCGGGAGGCCGGGGATCAGGACGATGGCGGCGGCGGCCATGGCGCATAGCGTCAACACGGCGTAGAACGATTTGCCTTCTCCCATGGGAAGGTTGAGGCTGTGCGGTTTGTGAGTGACCTCGCCGAAGGCGTATGCGGAAGACGTGGAGATGGTGATGGCGGCGACGATGCCGGCTTCGACCATGCCGAGAGCGAAGAGGGATGCTCCGAAGCGGCCGATGATCGGTTGGAGGGCCTGAGCGAATTGGGCGGCTTCGAAATTGTCCGCAGTCATCTGATGGGCGAAGAGCGGAGCGGTCGCAAGAATCGTGGCGATGGCGGCGGCGGTAGCGAGAGCCGCGCCGATCACGGTGTCGGCGCGGCCGAAGCGAATGTCTTTGGTGGTCATGCCCTTGTCAACGGTGGCGCTCTGCTGGAAGAAAAGCATCCAGGGCGTGACGGTGGCGCCGATATCGGCGAGGACGATCAGGAGAACATCTTTGTTGAAGCCGGGGAGCGGTTGCCACGTGATGAAAGCGTGGCCGACGGCGGGCCAGCTGGGGTGAGTCATGAGCGCTACGGGAACGAAGACCAGGTTAAAGGCGGCGGCGGCGAGGGTGATGCGTTCCCAAGTCCAATAGCGATGACTCATTAGTGCGGCGTAAAGGATGACGAGAGCGATGAGGATTGCAATCCAGGGGCGGACTCCGAAGAAACCGAGACCAGCGCGGATAGCGATGAACTCGGTGATGAGAGTGAGGAAATTGCCGATGCCGAGATCGATCATGGAGAACCATCCCCAGAAGGGACCGAAGCGTTCGAAGATCAGTTCGGCGTGGCCCCGGTGGGTAGCGGCGCCGAGGCGGACGGTCATCTCCTGGACGACGATCGCCATGCAGAAGGTGAGAGCGACGAAAGGGATGAAGAAACCGATGCCGAACTTGGCGCCGGTGGCGGCATAAGAGAGCATGCTGGGGCCGTCGTTTTCACCGAGCATGACGAGGACGCCGGGTCCGACGAGCAACCAGAGGAGTCGGGCTCTGGAGGAAAAGCCACGCTGAGCACGGGCGGCCGAAACACGGGAGCGATCGTGGGCGCGATCGACATCTTCGTGTGTAATTACAACGACTTCCTCTCCGTTTTGGGTGGCGACGGGCTTCATCGGTTGGGGCGAGCGCCGCTAGTCTTCTCCGATTGGTTCGGCGGGGAACCCCAAGCAGAGATTAGCGTAAGTATACACGAAGAAATAAACTATAGTTAAGGAGTTTGCCGCCTCAGGGGCTAAAGCCCGGCTAGTTTTATGGGAGGCTGACGCGGCCCTGAAGGGCCGCTCTTCCACGATTGCGCAGGCGGCGCGGGCGGGAGCTGAGGGATGCAGATTGATGCGGAGAGCATTCCTATCAAAACTCGGGGCCGGTGCTTGTAAACCGGGTCTTCATCCAACAGATGCGTGTGTGGTGTCTCCGGCGAGTTACACAGGTCCTTCGCTTCGCTCAGGATGACAAGTCTTACTCACGACGACAAGCTTTAACCACGCAGACTAGCTTGACTCACGAAGACAAGGTCATTTGGTGGGGCGGGGGTCGGTGGGGGAGAGCCAGACGCGATCGGCGGCGGCGCGGCCAAGTGAGACGTTGCCGGAGCTGGTGGAGAGAGTGAGGGTCTGGTCGTAGTTGCGTTCAAGGATGCGCACCTTGGCGGCGGGACGGATGCCGCGGGCTTCGAGGAACTCGAGCAAGCGACGGTCGCGCTCATAGATTCCGCTGACGGTGTAAGTGATCCCGGGTTGTGCATCGGCAAGCAGGAGGAGACCGCGCTGACGGCGACTGGCGGGGCTTTCCATCTCGCTCATGTTGCCGTGAGGGCACACGCCTCCCTTGCCGAGCTTGGCGAGAAGTTTGGCTTCGAAGTCGGGGGAGACGGCGTGCTCCAGGCGTTCGGCCTCATCGTGGACCTTCCACCATTCCATGCCGAAGAGTTCGGCCAGCATGCGCTCGATGAGGTGATGACGGAGAGTGAGCCGGCGCGCGATCTTGCGGCCAGCGGCGGTAAGACGCAGGTGCCCGTCGCCCTGGACGCGAACGAGGGCATCTTTTTTGAGACGGCGTACGGCCATGGTAACGGCAGGAGGTGAGACCTTGAGCCAATCGGCGAGGCGGGCGGAGATGACGGATTCGCCCTCGCTTTCAGCTTCGAGGATGGCTTTGAGATAGTCTTCTTTGGAGACGGTGATCATTGGGGAGATTATACGACTTAAGCATGGTTAACTGGCGGAGGACGTGAGGAACCACGGGAAGAGCGAACGGGCAAGAATAGGATTAGGGTAGGGATTCTTCGACTCGCGTTCGCGTGCGCTCACGCTTCGCTCAGAATGACAGTGCTTTTTCGACAGCCGCGTTTGACAGGTTTGTGGCGCTCCCCTAACCTTTACTTTCTCTGGTTATGAAAATTCTGGTTCTGGGTAGTGGTGGGCGAGAACATGCGCTGGTATGGAAGCTGCGGCAGTCAGCGCGGGTTTCGAAGGTTTACTGTGCGCCGGGGAATGGAGGGATCGCGGACGAAGCGGAATGCTTGCCCGTCGATTTGAAGAGTCTGGAATCGATGGTGGCCCTGGGGCAGCAAATGCAGCCGGATTTGACGGTCGTCGGTCCGGAGCTGCCGCTGATGTTGGGAGTGGTGGACGAATTCACACGACGCGGGTGGGCAGTGTTCGGACCGACGAAGGCGGCGGCGCAACTGGAATCGAGCAAGAGTTTCGCGAAGGAATTCCTGCAGCGACATCGGATCCCGACGGCGGCGTATGCGATTTGCGATTCGGTGGATGAGGTTCGCGAAGCATTACCACACTTTCATTTGCCAGTGGTGGTGAAGGCGGACGGGTTGGCGGCGGGCAAGGGGGTGGTGATCGCGGCGAGCAAGGAGGAGGCGGCGAGGGTTGCGTCGGAAATGTTGAGCGGAAAGATGGTGGGAGAAGCCGGCGCGCGAGTGGTGCTGGAAGAATGTTTGAAGGGCGACGAACTTTCATTTCTGGTGGTGAGCGATGGAGAACGGGTTGCGCCGCTGGTGGCAGCGCAAGATCACAAGCGCGTGGGAGATGGCGATACAGGGCCGAATACCGGAGGGATGGGCGCCTACTCGACCGCCGAGATTGTAGATGAGACGATGCGGGACTGGCTGGTGAATCACATTGCGAAGCCGGTGGTAGAGGGCATGAAGGCGGAGGGCGCGGAATATAAAGGCGTGCTTTACTGCGGGCTGATGATGACGGCGCGGGGTCCAATGGTGCTGGAGTTTAATTGCAGATTTGGGGATCCGGAGACGCAGCCGATTCTGATGCGGCTGGAGAGTGATCTGGTGGATGCGCTGGAGGCGTCGATTGCGGGGCGGGTGAGCGAGGGAGATTTCAAGTGGTCGAAAGATGCTTCGGTGTGCGTGGTGATGGCGTCGGGGGGATATCCGGGAACATTTGAGATGGGGAAGAAAATCGCTGGACTGGATACGGCTGCCGGAGGCGAGGGTGTGAAGGTGTTTCACGCGGGGACTTCGAAGAGAGATGGAGAGTTCTATACGGCGGGGGGGCGTGTGCTGGGAGTGACGGCGCGGGCGGCGGGGTTGGAAGCCGCGGTGGAGCGGGCTTACGAGGTGTGTGGGAAGGTTCGTTTTGAAGGGGCGCATTATCGGAGGGACATTGCAGGGCGGGCACTAAAGAAATAAATAAAAGGGGAATCATGGCAAAAGCGTTGGTATCGATCGTGATGGGGAGTGATTCGGATCTGGAGATTATGCGCGAGGCAGGGAAGGCGCTGGAGGAATTAGGGATCGCTTACGAAATAGACGTTACATCGGCGCATCGATCGCCGGACCGGACAGCGGATTTTGCGCGGAAGGCTGGGGGACGCGGGATTCGGGTGATTATTGCGGGAGCGGGCGGGGCGGCGCACCTGGCTGGGGTGATTGCGGCGCACACAACGCTGCCGGTGATTGGAGTGCCGATTCCTTCGACGTCGCTACAGGGCATGGATTCGCTGCTCGCGACCGTGCAGATGCCGGCGGGGATTCCGGTGGCCACCGTCGCCATTGGGAAGCCGGGCGCGACTAATGCGGGGATACTCGCGGCGCAGATGATTGCGCTGAGTGACGCTGCGGTCGCGCAGAAGCTTGAGGAGCACAAGAAAAAGCTGGCGCGGGGCGTGGAAGAGAAATCGAAGAAGTTACGAGAAAAGTGAAATCAGTTTTCCCGCCCCGTCGCAAAAGACGCGACAAGGGTGGGGCACCCGCCGAAAACGCTACAGTTTCAATCCTTTTAGATATTCGCGGAAGGGGACGCCGAGGTCTTCGCGTTTCAGGGCGAATTCCACGGTTGCTTTCAGGAAGCCGAGTTTGTCGCCGGTATCGTGGCGGCGGCCTTCGTAGACATAGGCGTACATTTTTTCTTTTTGCAGGAGGAGGCGCATGCCGTCGGTGAGCTGAAGTTCTCCGCCAGCGCCGGTCGGGGTGTTGGCAAGGCAGTCGAAGATGGCCGGGGTGAGGATGTAGCGGCCGATGATGGCGAGATTCGAAGGCGCGTCTTCGGGTTTTGGCTTCTCGACCATGTTTTTGATTTCGAAGAGACGATCGCCAAAGCGGCTGTCGGCGACGGGCTTCACGTCGAGCACGCCGTAGGAAGAAATCATTTTGCCTTCGATGATTTGAGTGGCCAGGACGGAGCACTGGGTCTGGTCGAAGACTTCGACCATCTGTTTGAGGCAGGGGACCTTGGCGTCGATGACGTCATCGGCGAGGAGGACGGCGAAGGGTTCGTTGCCGACGAGTTCGCGGGCCATGAGGACAGCATGGCCGAGGCCGAGAGCTTCTTTCTGGCGAACGTAGGCGACGTAGATCATATCGGAGATGGAGCGCACGATCTGGAGCAGGTCCGTTTTGTTGCGTTCTTCCAGCATGCGTTCGAGTTCATAGCTGACATCGAAGTGATCTTCGATGGCCTGCTTGCCACGGCCGGTGATGATGAGGATCTGATTACAGCCGGAGGCCATCGCTTCTTCGACGCCGTACTGGATGATGGGCTTGTCGACCAGCGGAAGCATTTCCTTGGGCTGAGCTTTAGTTGCGGGCAGGAAGCGGGTGCCGAGGCCTGCGGCGGGGAATACGGCTTTGCGGACTTTCATGGTCATAAGGGCAGTGATTAGTCGTAGAGCGAATGTTGTTAGTCGTTCATCGGCCGAGTTCGGTTGCCGGACAATTGTAAATGGTGAGGTTTGTAAGTGGGGATCGTGGGGCCGCAGCCCGATTTCACGGGAAAGAGTGTCGAGCTTCGCTCGACCGGGCAGCCGAGGGCGGCTGTCCCCACGAAAACCTAAGCCGGTTCGCTGGCAGATCGAACTTCTGATACGGATTCGGCGCTAGCCAGTTGCTCTAATACGGTGCGGAGGGCGCGCAGGACTTCTTCCGCGGCTGTGGCCTTTAATACAAACTTCAACATTCCATCCGGGGTGAACTGGGCGCCGCGCTGCGCGGAGACGAAGCGGGCTAACTGTTCGGGATCGACGGCCGCGTTCTGTTGGAACTTCAGAGTGACGAAGTCGCGTTTTCTTTCGATGGCGTTCACGCCGACTTTCATGCACAACAATTTTAGCGAGGCGTAGTCAAGGAGATTGCGCACGGCGGGTGGGGGCGGGCCGTAGCGGTCTTGCAGTTCGGCGGACACGTCGGTTAATTGCGATTCGGTTTCGACGCGGGCGACGCGTTTATACATTTGCAGGCGTTGATTTTCTTCGGGGACGTAGTCTGCGGGGATGCGAATGTTGAGTCCGAGATTGAGCTGGGTTTCGGCCTCGTCGGGAGCGGCTTCGCCTTTCATCTCACGGACGGCACGCTCGAGCATTTGAGTGTAAAGCTCGAAGCCGATAGCTTCGATGTGGCCGCTTTGCTCGCCACCGAGCATGTTGCCAGCGCCGCGAAGTTCGAGATCGAGGGCGGCGATTTTAAATCCAGCGCCGAGATCGGAAAATTCTTTGAGAGCGGCGAGGCGGCGACGGGCGATGGGCGTGAGTTCAACCTCCGGGGGAAGCATGAGATAGGCGTAAGCGCGGCGATTGGAGCGGCCGACGCGGCCGCGGAGCTGGTAAAGCTCGGAAAGTCCGAGACGATCGGCGCGGTTGATGAGAATCGTGTTACAGAGCGGAATGTCGAGGCCGTTTTCGATGATGGTGGTCGAGACTAGAATGTCGGCTTCGTGATGCATGAATTTCAGCATCACCTTCTCGAGTTCGCCTTCCGACATTTGACCGTGGCCGACGATGATGCGGGCCTTCGGAACCAGGGCTTGCAACTTGGCGGCGATTTCCCAAATGGTGTCGACGCGGTTGTGAACGAAATAAACCTGGCCACCGCGCTCCAGTTCCTGCTCGATGGCGGACTGGATTAGTTTTTCGTCCCAACTGGCGACGACGGTTTGAATCGCCATGCGATCTTTGGGCGGGGTTTCGATCACGCTCATGTCGCGCAGGCCGACGAGAGACATGTGCAGAGTGCGCGGGATGGGTGTGGCTGACATGGTGAGGACGTCGACTTGCTTGCGCATCTGCTTGATGCGTTCTTTGTGACGGACGCCGAAGCGTTGCTCCTCGTCGACGATGAGGAGGCCGAGGTCGGAAAATTTGATGTCTTTCGAAAGGATGCGGTGCGTGCCGATGAGAACGTCGATTTTGCCGGCTTCGGTTTTTTGCAGGATTTCTTTTTGCTGCTTGGGTGAGCGAAAGCGGCTGATCATTTCGATGGTGACAGGAAAGGGAGCGAAGCGCTGCTTGAAAGTTTCGAAGTGCTGGAAGGCGAGAACCGTGGTGGGGGCAAGCACGGCAACCTGTTTGTTATCGGCGATGGCCTTGAAGGCGGCGCGCATGGCGACTTCAGTTTTGCCGTAGCCGACGTCTCCGCAGAGCAGGCGGTCCATGGGCTGGGAAGATTCCATGTCGCGAATGACGTCTTTGATGGCTTGGGCTTGATCTTCGGTTTCGTTGAACTCGAAGGCATCTTCGAATTCGCGGAACCATTCGTTGCCGGGCGGAAAGGCGTGTCCGACGGCTGTTTTACGCTCGGCGTAAAGTTTGAGCAGCTCATCGGCCATGTCTTTCATGGCTTTCTTGACGCGAGCTTTGGTCTTCGACCAGGACTGCGTGCCGAGATGACTCAGGACCGGCTTCGCGCCCTCCGACGAGCGATATTTCTGGACTAGGTCGAGGCGGGTGAGAGGGACATAGAGGCGGGCGGCTTCGGCGAATTCGAGCAACATGAATTCCGCGGGGCCATCGCCGTGGTTGATTTCCTTCAGTCCTTGATACTGGCCGATGCCATGCTCGACGTGGACGACGTAGTCGCCGACTTGCAGATCGCGGAAGTCTGAGAGAAAGGCCGAGACTTTGGATTTGGAGCGCTGCGGACGGGAGACGACTGCGTCGGATTCGTCGAAGAGATCGCGCGAACCAAAGATGGCGAGATTTGCGTCGGGCAGCAACACTCCATCGGGGACGTAGGCTGCGGCAAGGGTGGTGGTGAGGACTTCGCCAGCGAAGTAGCTGGTTTCGTCGGCGTAGCTTTCGCCGCCGCGGGTGCGGCTTCCCAGGCGAAACGAGACATTGTATTCGGTGAAGACATCGGCTAAGCGCTCGACTTCACCGGTGTTGGGGACGGCGAAAAGAACGCGTTTGCCTTCGGCGTTGAGCTTCTGCACTTCGTCGAGCATGGCGGGAACCGCGCCGTGGAAGCGGGGCGAGGGCTGGGTGAGAAAGGAAATCTCGGACGCGTCATCCAAGGAGCGGGTGATGCCGAGGTGCTCGAGGTTTGCGCCCGGGAGAGTTGAGGTTTTCTGGCACCAATCTTCGGGAGGGAGATAGAGATCCTCAGGGCGCACGAGATTGCCGACGCCGCTGCGCTCGTGGACTTCGGAGACGCGGGTCCAGAAGCGGTCGAACTCCTGAGTGAGTTGATCGGGTTCGTCGAGGAGAACAGAAGCTCGCGGCAGGAGATCGAAGATGGTTCGATCGGCTCCGGCGACGGGAGTGTAGAACTCCCAGCCGGGAAAAACATTGAGGCCACCGGCACGGACAGCGGCTTCGACGATTTCCTCGCTGCCGGTGATGCGCTTGCCGCTGAGGCGCGTGTGGATGGCGCCGAGAAGATGTTCGCTGATGGGAGTTTCAGTGAGCGGAAGCAGCACGGCTTCGTCAACGGGATTCGAAGAACGCTGGGAGGCGGGATCGAACTTGCGAATGGAGTCGGCTTCATCGCCGAAGAACTCGATACGCAGGGGACGGTCGGCCTCGGGGGAATAAACGTCGAGGATGCCGCCGCGAAGGGCGTATTGGCCGGGCATCTCGACCACGTCTGTGGAAGTGTAGCCGACGGT
>DATEQW010000087.1:0-38053 GCA_035272245.1 Candidatus Sulfotelmatobacter sp.
GAACGCCGACGGCGAGAAAGAATCCGAGCTCAAGCCCATAATTGAGGGGCAGGAGTATCGCGTTGGCGACGATCAACGCGGATGGCGTGCCGAGGTTGATGCCGGTTTGTCGCGCGAGAAGAACTCCGAGTGGAAACGGGCGCAGCGCGACTTCCACAAAAGCAGCGCCGCTACCGGGACCGCGAAGGCCAGAAAGGTAGGATAGTGCCCAGACAAACGCCACCGCACCCGCGCCCACGAACATCGCTGCTTCCAGCCAGTCCTTCCGCACGACCAACGCCAGCAGCCAAAGGGCAACCGCAACGACAAACGTGAACGTCACGTACACCGACATGCCAGCCGCGCTGGCAAATGCCATCCCGGCCACGATCACGGGCGCAATGGCCCACCTGTGATGGGCGTCGGCCTGGTGTCGCAGCAGCAGAAATCCAATGAAACATGCGATCAACGCGCCGACGTGGTGCGGCACCCACAACAAGGAGCCAACCCAGGAAGTGATTTGTGGTTCGTTCCACCACTCCATATCGCTCAGCCACAACCGTCGCGCAATCCCAAGATAAAGGGTCGGCAATATGTCCAGCCCGGTGACCGAGAGCAACCCAATCCCGAGCAAAGTTTTTCGCTCGATGTTACTTTTAACTCGGCAAGTCTCAACTCCCACTAGGAACTTGAGCCCGAGCGCGATCGTGCACATGAGACCCACACCGCACCAGACGACGCCCGAATACACCACGCACCGCGGCGACTGACGGAATACCTTCATGGGCAGGTTGCAAAACAGCAACCACAAATAGTGATAGCGCAAAGGCGCCGCTGCATTGGCAAAGAAAGGATTGTTCGGAGGAACATGGCGCGCGATCGCCACCGTGAGCGCGGTGCGTACGGAATGGTCATAAGCGACAATTGGCGGATAGAGCTTGTCCCCGATTTGCAGATCTACCATCGATCCAATGGCCATCACGCCCCACAGCGCCATCAGGCCCAGAGCAACCCAGATGTATTTTGAAAACGGCCACAGTTTCGCTCGCCGAACCTCCTTAGCCAGAAGCAATGCGCAGGCGGCGAACATTCCGATATAAAACACCCAGAGCCCCGGTTCCAGGAACCGGGCCAGCAGATACGAAAGCATCGGGCAGATGGCGATGGAGAGTGGGACGGCGAGAATCAGCCGCAGAATCGGACGCCGCTGCCGGAACTCGAAGAGATCGAGCGCCCATCCCGCGACATATCCCGGGGCGAACATGAATGGGAGAAGAGCGAGGCATGCCTTGAGCGTCCCCAGCGTATCCACCACCGTGAAATTTTGCATGCAATTAGGAGCGGTTCTGAACTCGTTCTTCCCGATGCTGACGGTCTAAATGCCGAGAGGGACGTTTAAGTGGGATAGCCACTCTCGGATCCGACTTCACCTGCCACTGCATCATGCCGAGGTGGTACAACGTGCTCGCATAGCGAGGGTCGATTTCGAGAACCCGCTGCCGGGCCGTTCCTGACTGGAACCCGGGTCTCCGCTACCACTGCTTGCTCACCCGCCGCGCCCGCCTCGTGGTATTCGGCGTCCTGATTCACCGCCCAGACATCGTACTTGCGCTCGCCTGCCAGGATATTCTTGGCAGTAAGCATCGCCGTCATCATAGCGTGGTCCTGATTGTTGTACTTGTGCATGCCATTCCGGCCAACCAGGTGAAGCGTGGGATAGTTCACGTCAAGGGCTTTCCGAATCGTGTTCACATGCTGCTGATAAGCGTCGTCATAAACCGGATACGCTTTGGGTTGTCGGATGACGCACCCATCGACCACATCCGCGCTGGCAGCGAGATTCACTTTTTGGATTTCCTTCTTGGCCAGTTCGATCAGTTCACCGTCGCTCGTCGTCCACAATCCATCCCCCTCGAAGCAGAAATATTCGAGGCCATAGGAGCAATAGCCGGCATCGGGAACCATCTCCGGCGACCACGATTTGTAATTTTGCACGCGGCCCACCTGCACACTGGGATCGTGTATGTAAATCCAGTTGTCGGAGAAACGGCCGCGGTCATGCACAATCAGTCCAACCGTCAGGAAGTCGCGATACCGCAAAGAGCGCGCAGCCTGCAGCGCGGCCTCAGGAAGATGTGGTTCAATCTGCGCCACCAGTTCCCTGATAGGCATGGATGAGATTACATGCTCGGCGCGATATTCTTCCAAATCGCCGCTGGCACCGCGGGCCGTCACGATCCAGAGGTTGCTGGTGGAGTCGAAGCGGCAGCCAACGACTCTGCGCCCCAGCAGCACTTCGCCGCCCAGCTTGCGGACTTTTTCTGTGCACGCCTCCCACATCATTCCCGGTCCCAGTCGCGGATATCGGAAGGTGTCGATCAAGGTCTTCACCACCTGCGTGCGGTCTTTGGGCTTCTTGCTAAAAAGCGCGTGCTTGAGGGCCGAACCGACCGATAGCCCCTTGATCCGTTGCGCCGCCCAATCGGCGGAGATCTCGCGGCAACTCATCCCCCACACCTTCTCGGTGTAGGTTTTAAAAAAGATCCGAAACAAGCGTTTGCCAAACTGGTTAGTGACCCAGTCTTCAAAGGTTTTCGGATCGCGAGTGGGGTTTAGGCGCGCACCCATAAACGAGAACATGCACAGCGTCGATTCGATCAAGCCGAGCTTCGACAGTGCCTCGAACGGTTTCAAAGGATAGGTATAGAACTGGCCACGATAGTAAATGCGCGACGATCGCGGACGATGGAGCATGTCTTCGCCGGCAATCTCGGTCCAAAAATCTTCCACCTCGCGCGACTTCGAGAAAAAGCGGTGCCCGCCAATATCGAAGCGGAAGCCTTTATAGTTGACCGTGCGAGAGATTCCACCGACATATTCAGGGTCGCTCTCGAGCACAACCACTGGGGCATGCTGCTTCGACAACTCGTAGGCGGTCGTCAGACCCGCCGGTCCGGCGCCCACAATCACTGCCTTGAAAATCGGTGATTCCATAGTTCGTCAGTCGGAAGTCCGTCAGTCGCAGCGTACTCCGATTCGCCAACATTGCGCGGAACAGCACCCCACGTGTGCAAACAGTCGTGCAAGCCCGTGTGCAAATCACCGGTGTGCAAATCGGTGTGATGCGCACACCGTCCCCACTGCTCAGTTGGCAATTGCGTTGCCAGCCCAGCATAAGGACTAAGCACAAGATTCGCAAGGTCTTGTGCCCCCAAACCGGCAACAGACGGCAAGTTGCGACGGGGCAAAACGCGCCGTTAGTGGGGAGAAACACTCGATTCGGAGCCGCCCTTCCGCTGCGGAAGCCGCTCCGATCCTGCTTACAACGAATTGAAATCAGAACCGTAAGCGCCAACCTCGGGCAAACTGTATTCTTGGCAATTGCGTTGCACTCCGGGTAGATTAGTTTTGGTGCGGTCTGCCGCGGACCATACCTCGGGAAACCAGCACCAGCGCCTGCCAGGAGAAAAATCTCGTGAAAGTAGTTATGCTCTGCGGCGGGCTCGGTACCCGCTTGCGCGAGGAAACGGAGTATCGGCCCAAGCCCATGGTGGAAATCGGTGGTCGTCCGATTTTGTGGCATATCATGAAGTTGTATGCCCACAATGGATTCACTGATTTTGTGTTCTGCCTCGGATACCGCGGCAACATGATTAAGGAATATTTCCTGAACTACGAGGCCATGAACAACGATTTCTCCCTCTGCCTCGGCCGGAACTCCAAGGTTGAGTACAAAAACGTCCATCGCGAACAAGATTTCCAGGTCACGCTCGTCGATACCGGACAGAACACGATGACCGGCGGACGGGTAAAGAGGATTCAGAAGTACATCGATGAAAATGAAGATCTCTTCATGCTGACCTATGGCGATGGCGTGGGCGATGTGAATATCCGACAACTCGTGGAGTTCCACAAGAACCATGGGAAACTGGCCACAGTCACGACCATCACGCCGAGTTCCCGCTTCGGAGTCATCGAAGCGAACTCGACAGGCCGCGTCACCAAGTTTAAGGAAAAGGCAAAAATCGCCGGCCGCGCCAGCGCAGGCTTTTTCGTACTCGATCGCCGTGTGTTCAATTATCTCGGCGGTGACGATTGCATTTTTGAGAAGGAGCCGCTGGAACGCCTTGCCAACGACGGGCAGTTGATGGCCTATCAGCATGACGGCTTCTTCTACGCCATGGATACCTATCGCGAGTACGAATATTTGAACCAGTTATGGAGCGCGAACCAGGCGCCGTGGAAGATTTGGCAAGAATAAGCTTGGCAGAAATAAGTTTGGCAAGAGTGAGTTTGGCAAAAATAAGCTTGGCAGAAAGAATTTGGCTCGAATAATGAAGAATGGCTTCTGGTGCGACCGTGCCGTCTTTATCACCGGCGCCACGGGACTGGTAGGCGGATGGTTGACGAAGCACCTGCTGGAGCAGGGCGCGTCCGTGACCGCGCTGGTCCGCGACTGGGTTCCCGCCAGCGAATTTGTGCACCAGGGACTGGCCGACCGCGTAAACGTAGTGCGCGGCGGTCTCAGCAGTCCCTATCTACTGGAACGGGTGCTCGGCGAGTACGAGATCGAAGTCGTCTTTCATCTCGCCGCCCAGACCATCGTAGGCATCGCCAACCGCAATCCGCTTTCAACCTTCGAGAGCAACATCCGTGGAACGTGGAATGTTCTGGAGGCTTGCCGGCGTTCGCCCGTGGTCAAGTCGGTCATCCTCGCATCTTCGGACAAGGCGTACGGCGATCAGACCGTACTTCCCTATAAAGAAGATATGCCGTTGCAGGGCAAGCATCCTTACGATGTCAGCAAGTCGTGCGCCGACCTGATTGCGCAGTCCTACGCGCACACGTTTGGCGTCCCACTGGCGATCACGCGCTGCGGCAATTTTTACGGCGGCGGAGACCTCAACTGGAACCGCGTCGTGCCCGGTACGATCCGCTCCGTGATTCGTGGCGAGCGGCCCATTATTCGCTCCGACGGAAAATACGTGCGCGACTACTTCTACGTGGAAGATGGCGCCGCAGCCTACATGCTGCTGGCGGAGCGGCTCATGCAGAATTCGAAGCTTGCCGGCGCAGCCTATAACTTCTCGAATGAAGCGCAGATCAGCGTGCTGGAACTGGTGAATGCGATCCTCGCGAAAATGGGATCGAAGCTGAAGCCCGAGATTCAAAACCAGGCTTCGAATGAGATCCGTCATCAGTTCCTGAGCGCCGAGCGGGCACGTACGGACTTGAACTGGAAGTCCATGTTCACGCTGGATGAAGGATTGGAAAAGACCATCGCGTGGTACCGGGAGGCAGTGAAGTAGTGTCACGAGCCGACGAGTTGCGAGAGCGGATCAGCGGCATGGTGGCCGAGTACTACCGTGAGGCCTTCCCGGCTAGCGAGTTCGTGCCGGGATCATCGCCCGTACCCATTTCCGGCCGTGTCTTCGACGAACAAGAACTTGAGCTGCTGGTCGAGTCCTCGCTCGATTTCTGGCTGACCACCGGTCGCTTCGCCGAGCAGTTCGAACGTGAGTTCGCCAAATTCGTCGGTGCACGCGAGGCGGTGCTGATGAACTCGGGCTCGTCGGCCAACCTGCTGGCGATCGCAGCCCTGACTTCACCCAAATTGGGCGACCGGCGGCTGCGACCCGGAGACGAGGTCATTACCCTGGCTGCGGGATTCCCGACCACGGTCAATCCGATCGTGCAGAACCGACTGGTTCCCGTCTTCGTCGATGTTCAAATTCCCACGTTCAACGTGGATGTCAGTTACCTCGAAGCAGCGCTATCCGGCCGCACACGAGCCATCATCTTTGCGCATACGCTGGGCAATCCGTTCGATCTTGATGCCGTGACCGCATTCGCGAAGAAGCAAGGCTTGTGGCTGGTCGAAGACTGTTGTGACGCCCTCGGTTCGACTTATCGCGGCGACAAAGTTGGAACCTTCGGCGATCTTGCAACTGTCAGCTTCTACCCTGCGCACCACATCACCATGGGCGAAGGCGGATGCGTCTTGACCAACCAGCCGCTGTTGCGCACGCTCGTCGAATCGTTTCGTGATTGGGGCCGTGATTGCTGGTGTGCTCCAGGTAAAGAGAACACCTGCGGCAAGCGCTTCGACTGGCAGTTGGGTGCACTGCCCCACGGGTATGACCACAAGTACATTTATTCGCATGTCGGTTACAATCTCAAAGCTACTGACATGCAAGCGGCCGTTGGCGTCGCGCAGTTAAAGAAACTACCGGCATTCATTGAGGCGAGAAAGCGAAACTTTGCGTACTTGAAGACAGGACTGAAAGACAAAAACGTCGAGGAGCATTTCGTCCTGCCCGAAGCAACCCCGAATTCCGACCCCAGCTGGTTTGGATTTCCGCTTCTGGTAAGGGAGACAGCTCCCTTCTCACGTAACGCGCTCATTGAGTTCCTCTATGGGAGAAAGATCGCCACTCGCCAGCTGTTCGGCGGCAACCTGGTCCGTCAACCCGCCTATGCGGATCTCAACTATCGTGTAGTGGGCGAACTGGCGGCGAGTGACCGCGTCATGAACGGAACCTTCTGGCTTGGCGTATACCCCGGTCTGACGCCGGCGATGTTGGATTACGTTCTGGAAACGATCAACGAAATCGCTTCAAAGGGGGTACTCTCCGATGCCGCACGAAAATAAAAGCCATTCCTCCAGCCCGCTTACCGAGATTCGATTGGGGTCCAGGGTGATCGGACCTGGGAAGCCTTGCTACGTAATCGCTGAAATCGGAATCAACCACAACGGCGATATCGATCTGGCGAAGAAACTTATCAACGTGGCCCTGGGCGCCGGTTGTGACGCGGTCAAGTTTCAGAAGAGAACTATCGACGTCGTCTACACGGCGGAGGAACTGGCGAAGCCTAGAGAAAGCCCCTTTGGACCCACCAACGGCGATCTGAAGCGCGGCCTCGAATTCGAGATCGAAGAGTATCGCGAGATCGACCGTTATTGCCGCGAAGTCAAGATTGACTGGTTCGCATCTTGCTGGGATGAGGCATCGGTCGATTTCATAGCCCAGTTTTCAGTTCCCTGCTTCAAAATCGCTTCCGCATCCCTCACCGATGACAACCTGCTGCGCCATACTCGCGGGGTGGGCAAACCCATCATCTTGTCGACCGGAATGAGTACGATCCAAGAGGTCGACCATGCGGTGGAGGTTCTGGGCAAAAAGGATCTCGCCATCTTGCACGCTTGCAGTACGTATCCCGCCTACTACGAAGAATTGAACCTGAAGGTTATCGATGTTCTGAGAGATCGCTACGGCGTTCCGGTTGGCTACTCCGGCCACGAAACCGGGTTGCCCTCGAGTGTTGCGGCTGCGGTGCTCGGCGCCTGCATGGTCGAGCGGCACATCACGCTCGATCGCTCCATGTGGGGTTCCGACCACGCCGCGTCGCTCGAACCGAATGGCATCACGCGCCTGGTTCGAGACATCCGCTTGATCGAAAAATCGATGGGTGACGGCGTCAAGCGAGTGCTGGAGCGCGAGCAACCGATCATCAAGAAGCTGCGGCGCGTGGGTGCAGCATAGTGGCGAAGTTCATGGCGAAGATCGTGCCGAAGATCGCATCCCAGGTCGCGTCAAAGATAAAAGCCATCGCCATGGATGTCGATGGAGTGCTCACCGACGGCGGGGTGTGGTGGGGGCCAAATGGCGAAGAATGGAAGCGTTTTCACTTTGCCGACATCATGGGTCTGTCGCTGGCGCGAAAATCGGGAATGGTGATTGCTCTGATGTCGGGCGAGAACAGCCCGCTGGTTGACCGGCTTGCCAGTAAGTTCGGGATTAGCGACGTTCACAAGGACTGCAAGGACAAAGCCGCCGCGCTGCGGACGTTCTCGGAGCGGCACGGGTTGCGCCTCGAGGAGATTTGCTTCATTGGGGACGATGTCAACGATTTACCCGCGCTCAGCATCGTTGGTCTCAGCGCTTGTCCTGCCGATGCGCGCCCTTCGATCCATAAACACTGCCAGGTGGTCACCAAACTCGCCGGCGGCAACGGCGCCGTGCGCGAGGTTGTGGACATGTTGCTCGCGTCTGCCCGCAAGGCCGCAAAGCCGGTTCGCTAGGAGAGCATGAAAGTCGCTGACTATGTCATGAGCTTTGTCGCCCAGCAGGGCGTGAAGCACGTATTCCTTCTCACCGGTGGCGGGGCCATGCATTTGAACGATGCACTCGCCCGGTGCGGCGATTTGACCTTCGTCTGCAACCATCACGAACAAGCGAGCGCAATCGCCGCGGAAAACTATTCGAAGGCTACGAACAATCTTGGCGTCGCCCTGGTGACGACTGGCCCTGGCGGCACCAATGCGATCACGGGCGTGGTCGGTGCATGGCTTGATTCGACTCCCATGCTCGTCATCTCGGGACAGGTGAAACGCGCCGACCGCATGTATCGTCCGGATGGCACGTCTCTCGGAGTGCGCCAGCGAGGCAGTCAAGAGGTTGATATTGTCTCTCTGGTCAAACCGATTACGAAGTACGCGGTGACCATCGAGGATCCGCAAAGCATTCGCTACCATCTCGAAAAAGCGGTACACCTGGCTCGAACTGGAAGACCGGGTCCGGTTTGGATCGATATTCCGATCGACGTCCAGGCTGCGCCTATTGAGACCGATACGATGCGCGGCTTTGATCCTGCCGAGTTGTCGCAGCACTCTCAAGACGACTTAGCTACCAAAGTTCGCGATGTGCTTAATCGGCTGAACCGGGCTGAGCGGCCATTCATCTTCGCTGGGAATGGGGTTCGAGTCTCCGGTGCGGCGGCGGCGTTCGAGAAACTTATGCGTTGCTTGAATGTCCCGGTCGGCCTGACTTGGATGGCCATGGATTTGTTGGACGATGACGATCCGCTGTTCGTCGGCCGTCCCGGCACGGTTGCATCTCGTGGCGCGAACTTCGCCCTGCAGAATGCCGATTTTGTTCTCGTGATCGGAACGCGTCTCGACCCGCCCTTGATGGGCTGGGATCCTCATCAATTCGCGCGCGGAGCTTACAAAACTGTCGTCGATATCGATCCGGCGGAACTGCGCAAGCTGGAAGGCGCTATCGACAATCCGATCTGCGCCGCTGCTCGGACCTTTATTGACCAGATGCTCAAGCAAGCCGGCTCTGTACTGGACAAAGACAAAGATCGCAGCGCGTGGATCAAGCGGTGTCAGGACTGGAAGGCCCGTTATCCCATCGTTTTGCCCGAGCATCGCGCTCCGGGGTTGGTCAGTGTGTACCATCTGGCGGAGATCATCGGGCAGGAAGCTGGGCCTAATGACCGAGTCGTCTCCGGAAGTTCGGGGAGCGCCATTGAAGTTTTTCTGCTGGCCTACCGGGCGCGAAAAGGGCGCCGGGTATTTCATACGGCAGGATTGGGGGCGATGGGGTACGGCATCCCGGCAAGTATCGGCGTGTGTCTTGGCAGCGGCAAGAAGACGATCTGCGTTGACGGTGATGGCGGGCTTCAGCTCAACATCCAGGAGCTGGCGACCATCGCGCACCTGCAACTGCCGATTAAGCTTTTCGTTCTCAACAACCAAGGATACGCATCGATTCGGGCCAGTCAAACCAACTACTTTGGCTGCCCCAACATCGGATGCAGTCCTGAAACAGGTGTGTCGATCCCTGATTATCGTAAGGTCGCTCGCGCCTATGGGCTAAAGACAGCGGTGATCGAAGGCCAAGGGGAAGGTCAAGCGGACTTGCGTGCCTCTGTCCGTAAAGTTCTGCGCGGTCGTGGACCGGTGCTTTGCGACGTGCACGTCATTCCCGATGAGATCAGGGCTCCGCGCGTAACCTCGATTCAGCGTCCCGACGGCTCATTCCTTTCCAAGCCTCTGGAAGATCTGTGGCCCTTCCTGGATCGCGACGAGTTCGCTCAGAACATGATCGTGGAGCCGGTAAGCGAATGACGGTAACAAAAGCAGACGAATACCTCGTCGAACTAGATCGGATTCTCAGTGAGCCGCTGAGTGCCGTGCGCGATCGCGAGAAATCGGTTTTTGACACGCTGCTAGCGGGTTGCGGAAATCGTTTAGTGTTTTTCGGCGCGGGGAACCTTGGGCGTAAAGCTCTGCAATGCGTTCGCAGCATTGGCGTGGAGCCCCTGGCCTTTGCCGACAACAGCCAGTCCAAGTGGGGATCGAACGTGGACGGAGTTCCGGTTCTGTCGCCCAAGGATGCGGCAGCGCGGTATGGAGCATCGGCCTTGTTCCTGGTCACCATTTGGTCGCTGGGGCACTCTTACCCGGAAAGCCGAGCGATGCTGGAGCGTATGGGATGTACGCACGTCGAGTCCACGGCATCCTTACGCTGGAAGTTCGCCGACCGATTGTTGCCCGATTTCTGCCAGGATCTGCCCCACAAGCTGTACGAACAAGCGGCCGAGGTGCGCAAGGCAGCGTCCCTGTGGGCCGATGACTCCTCGCGCCAGGAATATCTGAACCACCTGAAATGGCGCGCTCTCGGCGATCAGAACGCCCTTGGACCCCCGGTCAAAGAAGAGTCGTATTTCCTGGACAGCCTGTATTGCATCGACGATCACGAAGTCTTTGTGGATTGCGGCGCCTACACTGGAGACACGGCTGAACAGGTGATCCGCAGAAATCCTGCTTTCTCCAGGATTATCGCGATTGAGGCGGACCCGGAGAATTTCGATCGTCTTACGAAGTGGGTTGGTACCTTGGAGCCGCCCGTTGCATCCAGGATTGACGCGCTGAATGTCGCCGTGGGCGCTAAACGCGGCCAACTGCGCTTTCAGGCGGGCGGCGGCGAAGGCGCCAAGCTTGCAGCCGATGGCAATGTCGTGGTGGAGTGCGTTCCGATTGATGACTTAGCGACCGAAGCCGGACCCACTTTCATCAAGATGGATATCGAAGGGGCTGAGCTTGACGCGCTCGAGGGCGCTCGCCGCTCGATTCAGACGCACCGTCCGATTCTTTCCATCTGCGTTTACCACAAGCAAAACGATCTGTGGCGCATTCCGCTCTTCATCCACACACTGGTGGAAGACTACCGTTTGTTCTTGCGCCCGCATGACGTCGATGGATGGCAATTGGTATGTTATGCCGTCCCCGCGAATCGGCTGAGGAGCGAAGCCTAAGCTCTCAAAGTCCTCATGCCGCCTGCCCAGGCTCAAATTGAATATCCCCGAACGCTTTGTCGGCAAATGAGATCGTGTCTTTAATTCCGCAGCACCGAAAGCACATCGGGAAAATACCGTGCGAGCGGTGCATGTCTCGGAAATGGCTCGCTTTTTCTCCTGACCATGCGTCTTTGACGGTGGTTGAGTGCAAATCACCTATCGTATGTCCACCTCCGCAGAAACCCATTAGGCCAGACGGCTGAACGTCTAGCCTTGAGTACGGGAAATCACACTTCGAGTCGGCGCTTGGGATTTTGGCTGAACAGTAATACGCATTTAGATCAGTCGACCAGCTATAGTCGATTCTCATTGCGTGACGCTCATTGTTTTTTCGTATTCTTGCGAGCGACGTTCTCAAGTCTAAAACCTGTTCTTCCGACAAATAGTGATCACCATCTATCACGTGCAGCGGCAGCGCTCCTCCAATACCAGTTCTCTGTCTGAACTCGTTATGAGCCTCAGCGACGCCCCGAACAGCGAAGAAGTAATTTGCGATTGTCCATTCCTCGACGCCTAGGCCGGCGACCACCTGTTGTATTTTGTCCAAGGAATGATAGTTGTGTTTTGTCACAACGGTGGACATGCGCACGATAGGGAATTTACCTGTCCTGCAGCGCGCCACTTCTTTCACGCCGGCGATAATGCGGTCAAATGAGCCTCTTACATTCCCTCTCTTAGTCTGCGAGTCGTCATCCCAGCCATCCAATGACACATGCAATACCGCAAGTCCGCTGGTCACCAATTTCGCTGCGTGCTTCTGCAGAAGCAGCCCATTGGTGGTTAGGAACGGAATCATGTGGTTACGACGCACAAGCGAAATCACCTCGTGGACACGTTTGTAAAGTAAAGGCTCCCCGCCGAACAGGTGAAAGATCGACCCGTATCTGCGCGACTGCTGAATGACATCACTGATGAGCTCGAATTGCAGATCAGCTGCTCCTGCAGCCAGTTCCTGCCTTCTCGACTCGCCGACTGCACACATCGGGCAGGCGAAATTACACCTATTCGTAAGGTTCAGCAAAATCATGCGCGGATAGCTGGGAGTCTTCCCGGAAATCTTGCCGTAAACCGTAGCTATGGCGGTGCGTGGGCTGAGCATCGACAGGTGCGCCGCCTCGGAAAAAGAAAACAGACGGGACTTCCCGAACCGTGGTTGTGACCCTCGGGTTTTCGGTGCCGTGGTCATTGCGCGACCTTAGCCGAGCGCCCCACGGTTGTATGTGGCAGATGTCACAATGGCAAGTGAGGTCCGCCCCCATGAACTGAGCCAAATCTTTCCCGTACAACTGCTCGCACTTAATGGCGTGCTTTGAGAGCCTCGGCCAAGGCTATTCGGTTAGTATTCCCGTGTGGCGTCTTGCCTGTGTAAAGATGTAAAGAGATGAGCCTTTCAGATCTTGCCAACAAATGGCGCGCGGAAATCACGGGTCACATTCCGCCCGGGCAGTTCGGGCGCTACCTTTTGGTGGGCGCCTGGAATACCTTGTTCGGTTACGGCATGTTCGCGCTATTCACGGCGGTTCTGAATCCCATTGTGCCTCATAGTTACATCTGGGCTTCCCTGCTCTCCAGCGTGTTAAACATCACCGTGGCCTACTTCGGTTATAAATGGTTCGTGTTCAAGACGAAGGGCAATTACCTGCGCGAATGGATGCGCTGCGTCGCGGTCTACAGCAGTGGAATTGCTTTTGGCCTGATCGCGCTCCCCGTGCTCGTATTCCTGATCAGGCACAACAGTCGCTTTTTTGCCGAGGCCCCTTACATTGCCGGCGCTGTCGTGACTGTCTTTGCCGTGGTTTACAACTTTTTGGGGCATAAGAATTTTTCGTTTCGGACGCCTGCCTAATGCGCATACTCATCACCGGCGGCTCGGGATTCATCGGACGAAATCTGGCGGAGCAACTTGCCTCCACGTTCCAGGTGATGGCGCCCTCCTCGGCCGAACTGGATCTGCTGAACGAGCAGGCGGTGCGCGATTATCTCGGCGCGCACAGTTTCGACGTGATCGTGCATGCCGCGACCACGCGGTCGAATCGGCGCGTGGCTGCTCCTCCGGATCTGTTTGACCGCAATTGCCGCATGTTTTTCAATCTCGTGCGCAATCAGGGACGATTCGGAAAAATGATTCACTTCGGGTCGGGTGCGGAGTACGACCGCGTTCAGTTGCCGGCGCGAGTACGGGAAGACTATTTCGATACCCGTGTGCCCAAGGACACGTACGGATTTTCCAAGTACATTTGCGCTAAATATATCGAACGCTCCGACCAAATCGTCAATTTGCGGTTGTTCGGAGTTTTTGGCGCCTACGAGGACTACACCGTGCGTTTCATTTCCAACGCTTGTTGCCGCGCGCTGAAAGGATTGCCGATTGTGCTGCGGCAGGATATCGTGTTCGATTACCTGTACATCAAAGACTTGGTCAAGCTGACGACGTGGTTCCTAGAGAATGACGCCCGCTACAAGGTATACAACGTCTGCACCGGACGGCCCGTGGCGCTGACCGAGCTAGCCCGAGTGATTGCCCGGGTCTCGGGGCGTAATCCCAATATGTCGGTCGTGAACGAAGGCATCGGGCCGGAGTACTCGGCAGACAACTCGCGTATGCTGACGGAAATGGGCGGATATCAGTTTTGGGATTTAGAGGCCGCGATCAGGGACCTTTATGCCTGGTATGAGCGGCACGAAGGGATCGACGTCGAATCGCTAAGGTTCGACGAGCAAAACGAAATCGGAGTGAGCCAGTGACCCCAACTCAGGCGCTCGCCAGCAGCGACGTGGAGCAACTCGAAACCATCTTGGGGCGAATCGAGGCGGAGCCACCAGACACGGTACGGGCGCGAGAGCGCAGTGCCTTCGACGACCTCGCGAGCCCCCTTAACGAAAGGTTGGTGCTATTCGGCGCCGGGCCTCTGGGCAAGAGCGTCCTTGCCGGACTGCGCAAAGCAGGAGTTGAGCCCCTGGCCTTTGCCGACAACAATCGCGATCGTTGGCAGCAGCAGGTGATTGGGCTTCCCGTGTTGCCTCCCGCTGAAGCGGTCGAACGATACGGCCAGACGGCATGCTTTGTCGTCACCATATATCAAGGCTCTTCAGTTCGTCGCCAGTTGGCATCGTTAGGCTGTCAGCAGGTGGTGGCCTGCGCACCACTCCTCTGGAAGTACGCTGACATTTTCATCCCGCAATGTGGACTCGAACTGCCCCACAGATTTCGAGAACAGTGTCACGATATCCGGCAATGTTACGCCACGTTGGGGGATGAACTCTCGAAGCGCGAACTGCGCGAACAGCTGCTCTGGCGGTACTGGCTTGACTTTTCGGCATTGTCGCCACAACTGGACGCGAATGACACGTACTTTCCCGGAGATTTACTCTCGCCCGTTTCCGATGAAGTGTTCGTCGATTGCGGCAGTTTTGACGGCGACAGCATCCGGAGCTTCAATGGCCACTGGGGCGGCAGGTTCCGTCATGCCTTCGCTTTCGAGCCCGATCCGGTAAACCGGGAGGCATTAGCCTCCAACATGAAAGCCATGGGAATCAGCGATCGGGTTACGGTAATGCCCTATGCCGTCGGGAACACCAGTGGCCCAGTCTCCTTTGCTTTCAATAGTTCTGCTTCCTCGCACGTCACGGCCGAGAACGTGAAATCCGATGCGGGATCGGCGATCGAATGCCGCCGCCTGGATGACATCGAGTGGCCTCTGATACCCACGTACATCAAAATGGACATCGAAAGCGCGGAACCAGAAGCGCTTGCCGGGGCGAGTGAATTGTTACGACGTCATCAGCCTGTGCTCGCGATCTGTACGTATCACCGAAGCGAGCACCTTTGGCAGATACCGAATCTCATCCACTCCATTTCACCCGAGTACCATTTATTCTTACGGCGCTATGCGGAAGAGTGTTGGGAGGGAGTTTGCTATGCCATTCCGAACCGCAGACTGCGACGTGCCTAGCTGCGATCGATGTCTGAGATCATGCCCAAGACACTGACCATCCTGACGCCCTGTTATAACGAAGAGGCAAACGTGCGCGAGGTGTACCTCCGAGTGCGCGCTGCCGTGGTTGCCGCCGGCGACTATAAGTACGAACACATTTTTATCGACAATGCGTCGACCGACAACACTTTGAATGAGCTCAAGGCCCTCGCTGCCATGGATAAGAACGTCAAAGTGATCCGCAATACACGCAACTTCGGCACCATAAGGTCGCCAATGCACGCCTTGTATCAGGCAAGCGGAGACGCGGTGATCGGCATTGTGGCGGACCTGCAAGACCCGCCGGAGATGATCGTGGACCTCGTCCGTAAGTGGGAAGAGGGATACCCAGTCGTGATCACTGTAAAGTCGACCAGTGATGAACACAGACTGATGTTCTGGATCCGGAAGCAATATTATCGGCTGGTGAATCGTCTTTCTGGAGTGGAAACCTACGAGAACTATACCGGGTTTGGCCTGTATGACCGCCAGGTAGTGGAAGTCATAAAGAACTTCGATGATCCCTACCCGTACTTTCGAGGCATGATCGCGGAAGCTGGGTTCCGGCATTTCGATATTCCGTATCATCAACCCAAACGCAGTCGCGGAATCACCAAGAACAATTTTTATTCGCTTTATGACATGGCGATGCTCGGGATCACTAACCTCTCTAAGGTGCCGCTGCGACTGGTGACTTTTTCCGGCTTTGCGGGCGCGCTCGTTTCGGTTCTGGTGTCGTTGGCCTACCTCATCTACAAACTGATCTTCTGGAGCCGCTTCTCGGTCGGCATCGCCCCATTGGTTATTGGTGTATTTTTCTTCATGTCGATCCAGATGTTGTTTATGGGCATCATTGGGGAATACATCGGAACCATCCATACCCTGGTGCAGAAGCGGCCGCTGGTGGTCGAGCAGGAGCGGATCAATTTCGAGTATGGCGCGGGGGAACCATTGCGGGACCGATTACAGGAAGGCGAGGCCCAATCCAGTGCAAGCTCGTGAAGGTCCATACGCGGCCGGAGAGGTTCTATGAACGCTGATACGGCGGAGTCTCTGGCACTCGCCAGAATTCGCGACTGCGCGTCGGTGATGCAGAGTCTGCTGGAGTCTAAAGCGTACTTGAGCGCCGTGGTCAAGGTAGCGGAGGCAATGACGAAGAGCCTCCGCTCCGGGAACAAGGTCCTGTTCTTTGGCAATGGCGGCAGTGCCGCGGACGCCCAGCACCTGGCCGCGGAACTGAGCGGACGGTTTCTGAAAGAACGCAAAAGCCTCTCGGGCTGGGCGCTGACCACGAATTCTTCCGTTCTAACCGCCATCGGCAATGATTATTCCTTTGACGACGTGTTCGCACGTCAAGTCCAGGGGATCGGCAGTCCTAATGACGTCGCCTTCGCCATCAGTACCAGCGGGAACTCCTCCAACGTGCTGCGAGCCGTAAACGTGGCTCGTGAGAAGAAACTCGTCACGGTGGGTCTGACCGGAAAAACCGGCGGGAAGCTGCATAGCACAGTCGAGCATTGCATCTGCATTCCCAGCGATCAGACACCTCGTATCCAGGAAGCGCACATCTTAACCGGACACATTCTTTGCGAACTGATCGAAGAAGCATTGTTTGAGAAGAGTTGACTGGGCTGGAGTAAATACGCTACGGATTCGACAGATTTCTGGCCGCCCTAATGCTTCGGATGGGACAAAGCTGAAAGGACCGGCGCAAGGCAAGCCGCAAGTGGAAAATGGTGGTCGATTTCGTCTCACGCGGCGCAGGGTGAACCTGGCCTTGATCATCCTGGCCCTGCTGTATGCTTTTTTTGCTGGGCTGCACACGGTCTTCGATCTCGACATGGGATGGCACCTGGCTACGGGCCGGTACGTGGTGCAGCATCATGTAATTCCCCACACAGACGTCCTGTCCTACACCTCAGCGGGAATGGAGTGGATTTATCCGCCGTTTGCTGGCGTACTGCTCTATGGTGTTTTCAGTGCCTGGGGACATGCAGGCTTGAGTTGGTTTTGCACGCTGGGCTTAGTGGCGATGGTTGCCTGCCTCCTGCGCAGCCCTTCCCGAAAGGAGAGCGGCATCGCTGCGGGTTTGGCTATCATAGCCGTGCCTGGCTTGGCGCAGCGCGCTACGCCCCGTGCCGACCTTTTTACCACTTTGTTTTTCGCAGTTTTTCTTGTCCGCCTTTGGCGCTTTCACCGGAGTGGCGCTGTTGTTCCGGACAGCCAAGGCGAACCTTGCCCGGGGCCGTCGCGGCTGTGGATTCTGCCTTTGCTGATGCTGCTTTGGGTCAATCTTCATCCTGGCTTTATCGCAGGTCTGGGTGTGTTATCCGCCTATCTTCTAATCGAGGGATTGGACCTGTTGTTTCTGAGCCGGAGACCGGCGGTGCTGGAGCGCTTGAAACAGGCCGGACCACCGCTGGCTGCAACCGTCGTTGCTACCCTGTTCAATCCGTATGGCCTCAGGATATTCAAAGCCTCGCTTCGCCTCGCGGGCCTGCCACGATCCAGTCTGCCGGGCACTGGCCCCGACGTGGTGGAACTACTAACTGTACGGCTGACCCTCCCTAGCTTGGCCCAGGCGCTGGATTGGCGCGATCCTCTCAGCAGCTACTGGTGGCTGGCGTTCGTGGCTGTGGTTGTGATTGCTCTGGCGCTCTGGCGCCGGCAATTCGGAGCGGTATTGCTGATGGCCGCGGCCCTCTACGTTTCGATACAGCATCTTCGCTACCAAGCTTTGTTCGCTTGTGTTGTCGTGGTGGTGGGCAGCACAATCTTGGCCGAAGGACTTCAGGAAAAGAAACAAAGTGAAGCGAAGTTTGTCGCCAAATGGTCTGGCATTCTACGCGTAATGCCTGTTATTGCCGCCAGCCTTCTGTGCCTGCTGACGTGTGTGCGCATCGCCGATCTTGCCTCTAATCGTTTTTATCACATGTTCAGTTTTGAAATGAGGTTTGGCACAGGAGAGTCCTGGTGGTTCCCGGAACGCGCTGCCGCGTTTATTCAGCGCGAGCATCTGCCCGGCAATATCTTCCACCCCTATAATCTGGGCGGATTTGCTGCTTGGCGGCTAGGTCCTACTTACGGCGATTTCATTGACGGACGTGGCGTGAGCTCCACGGTCTGGGCTGAACAGAAGAACCTGCTGTCTTCCTCGCTTGACTCGCCGGTCTGGGAAGCGGAGTCGGATCGTAGAAATTTAAATGTCGTATTCTTGCCGCTGGGTCGATCCTATGGCATCGAAACCCAGGTTCTATTGTCCTTATGCCAGAGCCGGCAGTGGCGCCCCGTGTATCTGGATGAGGTTTCGATCGTATTGCTTCGCAACCGGCACGAAAATCAGCCGTGGATTGACAAATACGAAGTCAATTGCCAAACCCAGAACTTTGCACCGCCGCACGCATCGCGTGGGAATCTGTGCGATTTCTATGCCAACGCGGGTCACGTTCTATTGCCCTTGCGGCGCCTTAGCGAGGCGCAGGACGTACTGAATCACGGCCTAGCCATTTGCCCCGAAGAGCCGACAATGCGTCTGAGCCTTGCCTTGCTTTACAACTCACAACACCGCCTTGGAGATGCAGAACGCGAATTGAAGATCTCTCTATCGCAAAGAAAATATGATCCGTGGTTGTTGTATAACGTTGGCCAATTCTATGACGTACATGGCCGCTATGCCGACGCGCGACCCTACATCTATCGAGCGACCCAACTGTCCGGGATTCCAATCAAGGAGTACACCGAACTCGGCTCGATTGACGTGAAGCTGCGGCACCCTGGAGAGGCTCTGATTGACTACGACAAGGCCGAAAAGGCTGCGCAGGGGCGGCAGGATTTGGACCCGGAGTTCTTTGCGCAGCTTGCCGAGGGCCGCTCCGCGGCGTATCTCGAATTAGGAGATCAGCAACGGGCGCTCGAGGTGCTGCAAGAGGCAATCCGCCGAGCACCGAATGATGCGAGCCTCTGGCAAGCACTGGGTGACTTCTATGATGCCATTGGACAGCCGCAACCTGCTGGACAGGCACACCAAAGGGCGCGCGCGCTCTCCAATTAGGGGCCAAGGGTCTGCGTCTCGCCCGGCGAGGTCGGCGATGAACAAATCAGCGGCTACGACTGTCGCCGCTACGACTTCGATCTCACTGGCGCTGATACCGACATCAAGAAAGCCATGGCACTCGGCAATGGCATGGGCATGCGGCAGACCAAGGATTACAACTTAATCGCGGCTCGGATTCAAGGACCACTATCTAGGAACATTCTGTTGAGGAGCAGAGCACAGGCCGGGTTGGGACTCCCCCCGACGGCTTCTCTTAGTGCAGAGCCTGTTGGACCTCGGCCCGCAATTCCGGTGATCCCGTGAACATCTCGTCCGGATATTTGTAGTACTCCGAAATCTGCCACCTGATGGTGCTCGCGCTGTTGTAGTTCAGACCCATGCCGGCCATATATTGGAGGCGCAGGTCCATATCGCCGTTGATGTGCGCGCCGGCGGTCCACTTCTGCAGTTCTGAGTTGCGCCCCACGTAGGTGGACATCAAATCGACAGGCGACTTGAACCCGACTTCGCCATTCGACTGCGCCACCGCGCCGGTCCAGCGCCGGGCCATCTGATCCAGGTCGATCGTAGCGGGTCCGTTCTGTCCCAGCAGGAGAACATCATAGCCCCTGTTGTCGGCGTCGTTCGCCCAGACGGTACCGTTCGGGAAAACTGCAAAGAACGTCGCCAGTTCGGTCTTGATCGTGGCGGGATCGCTTTCGTAGATCGGCACCCACTGCGTAACTACTCCCCCTGGGTTCAGGTGGTCCTTCACAATCTGAAAGTATTCCCGCGAATACAGCGTTGCGGTGCCCTTGACCCATGGATGAATCGGGTCCGAGGTAATGATGTCGTACTTGTCGCTGGAGGTCAGTACGAAGTGCCGTGCGTCGTCGTAGTGAACGGTCGTGCGCGAATCGTTCAGCACGTTGTGATTCTGGACATTGAAGTAGTACGACGTGGCGGGCGGGATCACTTTCTCGATCTCGCAGATGTCGATTTTTTGGATTTCCGGGTGTACGACGAAGGTGCCCGCGGTGACGCCGGCCCCAAAGCCCACGATGAGCACCGAGTGTGGATTGGGATGTATCAGCGCGGGCAGATGCCCCAGCATGCGTTGCACCCTCATGTCCTTCAGTTCAGTGGAGGCCTCCACCTTCCCGCTGACGTGGAAGGAGATCTGGCCGGTATCGGGCTGCGAAACCACGATCGTGGAGTTCATGCCTTCGGCCTGATACAGAGGATGGCCTGGCCCCACGGCAATAAGCATCTGCCGCCCGTAGGCTAGCGCGAGCCACGGCACTGCATCCACTTTCCAGGCCAACACCACCGCGAGACCCGTTGACGCTAACAAAGCCACCCTTGCGGTCATCCGCCAGTTCCGGGCGAGCGGCATCAGCACCAGGAGCGCGCTGGTGATGGCCAACAGAATGAGGAGACGCTCGGAATTACGCGATCCCAGCCACGGAACAAAGATGAGGCTGAAGCCGATCGCGCCCAGAATCGCCCCGATCGTGTTGGCGGCATACGTCTCGCCGACCAGTTTGCCCGGATCTTCCTGCCGGCCCGCGGCTGCTGCAGCCAGGGCCAATGGAAAACTCGCGCCCCACAGAACGGCGGGCGGGAGAATCACCCAGAAGCAGCGCACCAGGTCCACTTGAAAGTTGAACCAGGCGCTGGTGGAATATTGCGCAATGATGGGCCAGTACGGGATCGAATCGGCCACCGAAAATGCGGCCCAGGCAATGCCGGCGGCCAGCAGCAACTGGCACCAGCCGAGCGCTGCGCGCGGAGACTTTCGGCCCAGAACAGCCCCGCCCGCGCTGCCGATGCCCAGTCCGACCAGGAACACGGCCAGAATGATCGAAAAGGTATAGACTGTCGCGCCGATCATCATCGAGAGCAGCCGCGTCCAGACCACCTCGGCGCCGAGGGCGGACATGCCAGACAGTGCGATCGCCACGTACACGGCCCACACGCCTTGAGCTCGCGGCGTGGCTGCCGCCGGTTGGATCTCGGGCGACGCCCTGAACTCCGTGCGCTTGGCCAGCAACCAACTGGTGAGAGCGACCGCGCCGTTGATCAGCGCCGCAACGTAGGTCGCGGTCGGCATGTCAAACACGCGCAGCAGATAGAATCCCGCGAGAAGGCAGCCCGTGACGGCCCCGGCCAGATTGCCGCCGTAAAGGAAACCAAGCCAGGAGACGCCCTCCGGCGTGGCCTCCACCCAGCGCGACATCGCGGGCAGAGAAGCGCCCATCAGCAGCGTCGGGGGAATCAGGCAGACCGCCGCGAACACCGCTCGCAGCGCGATTCCTTGCAGCCCATGCGACGCGACCGCGGCGTAAATCTTGTCCAGATACGGGATCGCCCACAACACCAGAATCGCGAACCCGCCGATTCCGCATTCGATCTTCGCGTAGACGCGCAACGGATGCTGGCGGAAGGAGACGTATTTGGAAAGCAGCAGGCTGCCCACGCACATGCCGCCCATGTACGTTCCCAGCAGAACGCCGAGGGAGACTGCGGAGGACCCGATTGCCAGTTGCAGCAACTGGAACCAGACCACTTCATAAATCAGCGCGGCACAGCCGCTGCCGACAAAAAGCAACAACAGAACCGGAAGATAAGGGCGTGAACCCATGACCGCGGAAGAATTGGCAGCGCCTTCAGACGCTGCTTCAGTGCGGATCGGGGGATGGAACTCGAGTTGGTTCATTGCGGGAAACTCTCCGGGGGCCAGCTCTTATGATAGCGTATGCGATTCTGGCTTGCCGTCATTGGCCATAAGTATATCGTCAGGCGCGAACGGAGGATATCTGACGTGGAAGGAAGTCAGTTCCCTGCTCACTCCCGAATGAGAGGTTCTTCGCAAAGATCGATCGACATGGAGTAAGGCTTATACTCGAACCGCCAAATCGGGCCGAGACATGTACCCTGCCCAGTGATGATGTGCAATCCCGCGAAAGAAGTAACCAGTGCTGGGCATCCTCTCAATCAGGACGACTACCCCCCTCAACTGATCGAAGTAACTGTCGCAGCATCGGTTCGTTAGATCCAGCAGACTGACATGAGCCAGCTTCTTGCTCCGGAGTCGAATGCGGCCTGAAAAGCGCCGTCATGGAAAGTACCAAACGTGAAGTGGAGGGTGCCCGTTCGTGGCGTTAATGGCGATGTGCTGTGGCGTGGCATGCTGTGCACAGCGTAATCAAGTTCTCCTCTGAATCGGCCCCCGAATGGCTGCGGAATTCCCTGTGGTGCACCTCAAGATTCGACATCGTGCCACAGGATTGACACCTCCAGCTGTCGCGGCGCAGAACCTGCTGCCGCAGACTTTCGTACGACAAGGGGTCCAGTCGAAGGCGTGAGGAGCGAATCATCCTCAGGACGCCTTCTCACGCAGGTTTTCGAGGAAAGCCTGCTGTTGTTCGCCGGGTAAGAACCTGTAGTAGCGGGAAATCGAGTTCAGAAGAATCTCCGGGTTGCCATTGTCCAGGTGCGCGCCGGCCAGAAAGTCAGCGCAGATCATCTCCAGACAGTAACCACGCGATTTGTCAGTGCCCAGCATTAGGGCCGCCGTCTCAATCGCCTGCTCGATCACCGGAATCTGGCTCTTGTAGACCTTGAAGTAGATCAACTCCGACGGTTCCTCTTCCCTTCCCGTCAGTTCCTTCTCCACCTCTCGTCTGAAGTCTTCTTTGGGCATGGAGCGAGCTTTGTGCAACCAGGTTGCACAATCGAAGTGCTGACCGTCCCTGCGTGCCACTTTCGCCAGTTCCAGCCCTTTCGTCCATCCCACTTCCTTCAGATCCTTCCGCGCCTGCGGCGGCAGGTGCTCGTGGATCGACATCAGGTAGTACGCCTTCCTCCGCGATTCCGGGAACCGCCTCGCCAGGAACTCGTCGAACGACTTCAGATTCTCCAGCCTCCAGTACTGTCCTGCCCGCACCTCGCACAGATACCTGCCCAAATCGACGAACCGGGTGTCGCGCTCTGCCTCTTTCTGCTTCTCCCACGCCAGGATCTCGTCGATCTTGGTGAGGACGAACAGGGCGCGCTTGCGATTGAGCTGGGGCGGCATTGGCGGATACCTAGTAAACAAGTTCGTCAAACAGACCAAGATCCACTCCTGGCTTGCGCACGAGCCCGGCTTCGACTAGGTCGGGCTTGTCGAGGCAGAGCCCGAGGAAGGGGCAGGTGGTACAGGGATTCTGGGGGAAGCGGATGCCGCTGTGGGGCAGGAACAGTCCCGACTCGATTCGACGGGCTGTGTCATCGACCAGGGTCGCGAACTCCTGGCGCTGTTCCTCGGTAATCGTGGCACGCAGGTACTGAATCTCGACCAGGCGCTTGCGAACGAAAACGACCTGGGCAACTTCGTCGATGCCGGTCATCCAGGAATAGCAGACGAGTTGCGGATCCAGGGCGGAAATCCCGGCCGGCTCTTCCGGATATCGGGCCGAGGTGGTCTTCCATTCCAGAACGCAGGGCGTGCCGTCGAGTTCACCAATGGCATCGATGTAGGCGACGAAATTGTTGCCAGAGGCCAGGGTTCGGTTGAACTGAATCTGCTGCGTAGAACGAGGACGCCGAATGCGAACGCGGCCGTCCTGGGCAAAGCGCTCGAGCAACTGGATGCCTTGTTGCAGCATGCGATCCCAAGTATCGTTGCCCGAATAGGTCAGGCCCATTCCCTTCGAAAGGCCCCACTGCTCGAACAGCACGGCGGCCGGGTCTTCCCGGCGAAAAAGGGCGGCAACGGCCTGTTCGAAGGCTCGACCAAAGAGCATGGCGGCGCGTGTGTCTTTTTCTTGCCAGCCGTCGAGGTAGCGGTGGCGGTAACGGCGCGGGCAGCTAAGGTACTGGCTGATCTGGGTGTAGGAGTAGGTCATCGGGTTGCCTCCGCGGTGTTGGAGCGAGGAACGCTCGATATCGGAGTTGCGGATAGTTCTTCCCACTGGCTGGCAGGGGCGAAGCCGTCGAGGTTGATGAGCGAAATGCCGTTGATGACGGTGTGGCTGATCTTGACGACACCGCGGAGTCCGGGCAGGGCCTTCTCGTCGACCTGCTCGTGGGCCAGAAGTTCCGGGTCATAGAGGAAATCCCGCAGGAACCAGCCGAGCTTCCACATCGCCTTCTGGGTGCAGTAGAGACGACCGACGATGGACTGCCCGCCTAGAGGACGGGGCTCAAGGATGGAGAGTCGGAGGACGTAGAACGGTTTATGGGCGTGCCAGCGGAACTGGGCACCATCGACGCGCACGAGGAAGACGCCATCGGGAATCTCGGGGCGCGAATCGCGGGCAGTTTCGGCAAGGCCAGGGACTTGGCGTTTCATGCGACCACCTCCTGTTTCGGCACCGCGTAGCTGTTGAGCTGGCAGACGAGGGCATTGCGGTCTTTCTCGGCCCAGTCGGCCAGTTGCTGGACGAAGTTCTCGACTTGCTCGCGGGTCGCATCTCTGAGAGTCTTCGTACCGCAGAAGTCGACGGCGTAGGCCTTTACGAGCTCGGCGTCCAGCTTGTGCTGCCGGATGATCTGGCAGAGGCGGTCGCGGACCTTGGGTCCGGTACCGTTGCCATTGCCGTTCGTGTTCTGCGGAGGGAACTTTTCTCCAGTGTTCGGCATGGTCCCGATTTCCTCGACCGAACAGAGACCGATGCCATAAGCCTTGCGCAGGGCGCGATTGACCGCTCGCGTCTCGGCCACGCGCATCTCGGCGCCACGAACGAGGGTGGAAACATTAGATGGGTCTGCGTCGCCGTAGCCGACAAAGCCGGAGGAGCCCTTGGACGGAAAGACAGTGGCTTTAAGGACAAATCGATTCGCTCCTGAATCGCACAGCGAATCGACGGCTTCAACATGGATGCCGCTACATCTCTTGCGGCGCGCCAGCCGCAGCAGCCCTGTGTGCGTTACGTACCAGTTGCCGTTAATGATCTGGAGTTCGCCCGCCTTAAAGGAAAACTGGAAGTCTCTTGTGATGGACGCGAGAAGATCAGTGGCACGGCGTGAGAAGGGCGCAGTTCCCTTGGCAAGTCGAATATTCTCCCGAAGTAACCTCTTGAAATTTAAAACCGATCTTGTGTCCAATTTGGAGAGTTTCATCAAACCTCCTATGTTATCGAATGATAACATACATCACACTGTTAACTTTGTCAAATGGTGTTGCCCGACGATTACGCAAACAGCTATATTTCGAGTGTGGCCAAGACCGAATTCATCGCTTTTCGGGTTTCTCCGGAACTCAAACGTGAGCTACAGCGCATAGCGCTTGACGAGCAGAGGGCTCTGTCTCAGGTTTGCGAGATGTTCCTGTACGAAGGTGTTGAGGGCTCCAAGAAGGAAGGACCCAAGTTCATGCAGCGCCTGGTCGCCAAGCAGAAGGCCAGGGTCAAAGACTCGTGACCTGTGGTAGGGAAGATACGGTGGGCCAAAGCCAGAGCAAGAACCCCGCAGAAGGACCTGCAAGACAAAACCTAACCATCGTGAGATTCCTCCCCAAGATTGACCTGGGACGGCCTCGGTTCAGAGCTTCGCGGCGTGCAAACGTGCGTTTTCGTGCGTGCGCAGGTGCGCGAATCGCGTCGATCTCGAGCCGCGGGTAAACGAGATTACGCCAATGAGTAGTCCGTGGGTGGAACCCTCCTACGTTGTCTCTTTGGTGGCCCGCCGTCGATGATAGGCGCGCAGGGCGCGGGCGCGGTTTTCGCAGACCGTGGAGCAATACTTTCCCTTTTCCCGATCCGTGTAGAAGAGTCTTGCGCATTTCTCGCACTGTGCAATGCGCGCTCCACGACTGGCAATGTCCAAAAAGAGCATCAAGTACATCGCGTCCAAAAGCGCGTAGCAGGGCCAGACACCCGCGATTGCGGTCGCACTGCTCAGATCTCTGGTGACCCGGGGCGGCATTGTTTGGAGGCTCGAGTTCAAGGTCTCAAAAACCAGCCCTTGCGCACGCCTTATGTACGAGCGTTCCGCGTTTGGTCCCTCGAAATTCCATTTTTCGTCCATGCGTCTGAGAGCCCGCTGGACCTCTGCAAGTTGATCGGTAGGAGAATTCAAAGCGCTGCTAAGGCGCAATGCCAGCTCAAATCGTGATTGAGCCTCCCAGAACTGTTTCAGGTTATAGCAGTGATACAAATCCTGTGGTATCGGTGGAGGGGGGAGAAGAGGAACCTGGCCCAATATGGCGCGGAAGTGTTCTTCGGGCGAATTACGCTGAGCCGATACTTCCTCCCATTTGCTCTTGCAGTCTGCGGTAAGCATGTCGTATTGATTCGTTCCCTCTAAGGGGCCGTATGCGTCCAGAAACGCGCATGCGTCCTGAACAACGGTCCTGTCCAAGCTCGCAAACACCAAGTGAGGCGGAAGGGGCTGCCCTCTCGCATGAGACGCCGCACCATATAATTCGAATGGGTTGTACCCGTAATCTAAGTCGCCTCCGCGCTCGCCGATCAGATCCTGCCCAACCAAAGCCGTCTTTACCAGCCTGAACTGTGCTGGCACAGGCAAATCGACGCCCGTCCGGGTCCGCGGGCTGTGGACCGCAAACATCGAGTACGGACTTAACGGTAGTTTACCCGTATACGCGTAGTCACGGTTTACCATTAAGCAAAAGCGTATCACAATGACCCCAGAACACGAAGGGACCCTAGCTTATGGCAACGATCAAAACCCGACTGGAAAGCTTAGAAGCCCGACACAAACAAGAATTGTGCCGCAAGAAGGACGACACCGCCATCGGCGCTAACGCCTACCCGCCTGGGTGGTCCCCGAAGTCTGCCTCGCAGAAGGCTGCCCTGGAATCGAAGGCCGATATCCTTTTCTTCGGCGGCGCCGCCGGTTCTTTGAAAACCGAAACGATGCTCGTCGATGCTGCGCGGGAGTCGTGCAATCCCAACCTTCGCGCCATCATCTTTCGCCAAAGGCTGACGCAGCACTCCGACATCGTGGACAAATCACACCGCTTGTACAGACCAATGGGTGCGGAGTACTCGTCTTCCACGTTGACTTGGACATTTCCATCCGGTGCCACCATCCGATTTGCCTACATTTCTACCGATCAGGATATCTGGGAGTACTTGGGGCCCCGCTACAGTTTTATCGGCTTCGACGAATCGACTTTTCACTCGGAGTATCAGATCAGGAACATGCTAGGCAGGCTTAGCTCTACCGACCGAGCTTTACGGTTACGCATGCGCCTGGCAAGTAACCCTGGGCAGACTGGCGCCGCCTTTCACAAGAAAATGTTCCTCCGTGGAGGCTGCCCTGTTCACACCCCCCGGCAATGTGCGGAGCCGGGCAAACTATATTGGGATGCATGTTGGCCTTCCGACCAACAGCCCTTAAAGGACGCCGATGGCAACGGTTTCTCCGTCGCCTTCATTCCCGGCCGCCTCACCGACCATAACCTGCTTGATGACAAATATGTCTATCGTTTGCGCGGAATGTCTGGCTCCCTTTCCGCGGCTATGGAACAGGGGTGCTGGTGCGCGCTTGAGGGCGCGTACTTTGCCAACTGGGACTCCAAGAAAATGGTCGTTCCTTATGGGAGCATTGCAGTGAATTGGTGGGACTATTGCTTCATCAGCCTTGATTTTGGCTTTGGCAAATCGAGCGCGGCCGCCCACTTACACGTGTGTACCGAAGGTGGCAGGATTGTAACCATTGGGGAGTTCGTCGCTCAACGCTTACCTGCGTACGAGTTCGCCAAGGAAGTCGTCGGGTGTTTCGTTGCTCCGACGATACAGGGTCAGCGTAGAAAGATTCTAGCGGTGTATCTCGACCCGGCAAATTTCAAGAACATCGGCGATGGTCATACGATCGCCAACCAGATCAATGAGATTCTGGATGATTACGATCTCGGCGTGCAGGCCGCATCCAATGATCGTATCGGCGGCTGGCAGTTGATGTACCGGAAGTTGCAGACGGGCGAATGGCAGATCGCCGACAATTGCCCGAAGCTGATCGAAGCGATTCCGAGCCGTATACATGACGACAAACGATCCGGTGATTTGGTGAAGGTTACGGGTGATCCGCTGGACGACGTGGTCGACAGTGCCCGATATGGGATCTACACGTTCATCACATCTTCAGAAAAGCCCCAGGAACTCATTGCACGGGAAGCGATAGCGCCCATGGCCGCGCAAGGTGATTTGACAAGTTGCCTGATTCGCTATCTGCAAATGACCGAAGATCCGCGGCCCAGGGATCGGCCGGTAAGGCTCGGAAGGTATTGGCGCCCGCGCTATACGTAGTCCGGAAACTCTCCAGGCTCGCAGTGCTCGAAATCGATGCCGTGCAGCGAGGATACGAAGGAAACAAGATGTCAGACAAATGTAGCGCGAAAACGGAGCTCGGAAAGGAATGCCGAGCGCCAGCGGTCGTGGGAACACTCTTCTGTGCTTTTCACGGAGACCCGGAACGGGCTGCCGAGCTCGGCCGGATGGGCGGCCGCAAGAACCGTCACTATGTGGACGCTGAGCCAATCACCATCGCCCCGCCGTCATCGCCGGAAGAGGTCAAGAACCTGCTGGCCCAAGCCATGGTCGATGTGCTGGCGAAAAAGATGGATCCGAGGATTGCAAGCACGCTCACCTACATGGCCGGACCCCTTTTGAAAGCCTTCGAAAGTACGGACGTCCAACAGCGGCTTGCCAGCCTGGAAGAATCGCGAGCAAAGGCGGACAAGTCATGAGTACACGCTTGGAAACGCGGCCGCTATTCAAGTTCGCCAACGTCGCACCAGTTCGCGGCTCTTGAACGGTACATCGCCGTTTCATATCGATTAAGCGGCTGGGCTGGGATCCCGACAATGACCATTAGTCACATTAACAACCTCTTTTGGTGTGTCGAGCTCCAAAAAGGAAGGGCTCACGTTCATGCAGCGCCTGGTTGCCAAGCAGAGGGCCAGGGTCAAAGACTCGTAACCTGTGGCAGGAAAGGTGCGGTGGGCCAAAGCCAGAGAAAAGGCCCGGCAGAAGGACCTGCAAGACAAGCCCTGATCGCTGTGAGATTCCTCCCCAAGACTGACCCTGAGACGGCCATGTAAGGTTCTGATCCGAAGCTCCCAAGATAAAGATCAGGGTCAAACACTGGCGACGCTCCCGAACCCGCACTGCCCGGATTTTACGCTTGACACTCGATCGTAAACGGAATTAAAAGTTATTGAACGAAATTATTCGAAACCTGCATACCTTGTCTTTTGCGGGAGGTCGTTCATGCGCATCCCAGAATGTTTGTCGGTTCGCCTTCATTTATCCTCCGCCATCTGCCTTGTCGCAATCCTTGGATTGGCTCTGTCCGTTTGGGGCCAGGGATCGTACCGGGCGCAGTTGCGCGGGGTGGTTACCGATGCGACGGGAGCGGTTGTCGCCCATGCCACGGTGACCATCCGCGACGTCGGCACGAACATTGCCGGTTCCGCGCATACCGACGACAAAGGCTCATATTTCTTCACTGATTTGCGCCCTTCCTCTTATGCCGTCAAGGTCGAGGCCTCCGGCTTTCGTGCAGTGGAGCGGACCGGAGTGGTTCTGGCGGTCGATCAGGAGTCATCGCTGAACTTCAAGCTGGAGGTTGCAGGGACATCGACTTCTATCAGCGTTACAACCACGCAGCCGCTGCTGGACACGGACAACGCCACGCTGGGCACCGACATCACCAGCGAATACGTGAAGGAACTCCCTCTGATTAACCGCAGCTTCTTCGGCCTGATGTTCTTATCGGCGGGCGTGACCGAGGTAGCAGGGTCGGGCACGATGGATGGCTATCCTACGGGGACCAACTTCGTTTCCAACGGGCAGCGCAACGCCACCGCCGAGGTAAGGATGGATGGTGCCTTGATTAGCGCGCCGGAGCCGGGCGAGGGAGGAAACTCCAACGTTTACTACGAGCCCTTGGTCGAGAGCATGCAGGAAGTGAAAGTCCAGAACAACAGCTTCTCGGCCGAGTTTGGCAACAACGGAGGCACCGTCGTCAACATGGCCATGAAGAGCGGGACAAATGCCTTCCATGGCAGCGGCTGGTATTTCTTGCAGCGTCCGCAGATGGACGCCCGCGATTTCTTCAACCCCGAACCCAGTCCCAAACCAGACGTCCGGCGCGACCAGGGTGGTTTTTCCATCGGTGGCCCGATCCGGAAAAACAAGACTTTTTTCTTCGTCGATTTTGAGAAAGTCCGCAGCCTCACTGCGGCCAGCTCGGTCGCGTCCGTGCCAACGATGGCACAGCGGTCAGGCAATTTTGCCCCAACTGCCACCGACCCCGCTCCCAATCCGATATATGACCCGACGCAACCTTGGGTTGCCTGCACCCCGCCAGCGACCGGTCTATGCCGGCAACCGGTTCAAGGCAACGTGATACCCTCGACCGAGATTGATCCCATCGGGCAGGCCGTCCTCAATCTCTATCCCAAACCCAACCTCCCGGGAGAATTCAATAACTTCAATTTCAGCACTACAGCGAATTCACCGGGCTACCAGTTCGACATCAAGGTGGACCACCAGATCAATGATAAGCAGCGCGTTAACGGTCGCTACAGCCGGAGCTCGAGCAATTTCACCAGTCCGTTGATTCTGGGAGACAGCTTTGATAGCCCTTCAGGCGACGGCATCGCTAGCGGTCCGACCACGGTGCAAAACGGCTCGTTCGAATATTCCTGGACCGTCAACCCAAGGATTGTCTGGACCAACCACCTGGCTGTGGACCGGGTGCATGAAGTGTCGACATCCGGTATTCCCTCGATCTCCAGCTTCAATGCTTCCTTGCCAAGCGGCGTTCAGGGATTGCCGGCCGTGCTCCAGCAGGCCAACGGGATAGATCAAATGCCAACATTCGACATGGTGGGGACATCGCCGTGGACCGATCTTTTCGATCAGTGCTGCATCAACACCACCTTTGCACACACTCTATACAGTTATTCGTCGCAGTTGGTGATTTCCAAGGGCTCGCACTTGATCAAGTTCGGCGGGGAGCAGAGACTGTTCTACAATAACTACTTTCAGCCGTCGAATCCGAATGGCCTCTTCACCTTTACGGATTTCGTCACCTCGCCGACTCCGAACAGCAACACTGATCCGGTTACAGGGAATCCGACAGGCAATCCGTTCGCCAGCCTCCTTTTTGGTTACGCCGACAATGTAAACGCCTCTGCTTATCTCGCTGTTTTCCCCTCGGTGGCCAACCGGTCGGCGGAGACCGGGTTGTATTTCCAGGACGACTGGAAGGTGAACACAAAGCTCACACTCAATCTCGGCTTACGCTACCAGTGGAGCACACCATACAACGAGCGCCATAACCGGATCGAATTCAGCAATTTCACCGCCGACACCGGCGTCAATCTCGACTTGAGCAGTGCCCAGGCGGCTCTGCAGCCGTACGGGGTGAGTATCCCTTCCTCGGAGGAGTTGCTTGGCACTACCGTGTTCCCCACCTCCAGCAACAGGACTGTTCCGACGTACCGCAAAGACGTTGGACCGAGACTGGGTTTTGCCTACCAGTTCGATTCGAAGACGGTGGTGCGTGGTGGGGCCGGCGTGTATTTCGGAATGAGCCCAGCCACAAACTTCCAGTATGCCGGCACCGCCTTCCGCACGACCGCTACCATGTTCTTCACCAACGACAATTTTGCAACTCAATCCGCCACCCTGGAAACTCCGTTTCCAGGCGGATTTACCGGCCCGCAGGGTACGAAGTACGGCAAGCTGGCGAATTGGGGGTACGTCAACAATAACGATCTGGGCACGACCGCGGCGCGAGACGCTAACATTTACCAGTGGAATCTTGGAATCCAGCGGGAACTGCCCAGCGAAATCGTGCTCGGTGTGGACTACTCCGCAAACCGGAGCACCCATCTACCATGGTCCGGCACGAACAACCGGGATTTCCTCCCATCAGCTCTGCTGGCGAATATTTCGGCGGCGGTAACTCCCACCGATTCGATCTGCCAGGCAGACAGTTGCGTGAGCCAATTTCTTAATACTCAGGTGGCCAATCCGTTCTTGCCCATGTTTAGCGTCCCTTGTACCCCAGCTCCCTCCAACCCGTGCTTCAACGAGCCCGATTCGAACTATGGCCAGCCGACGCTCCCTTTGGGAACTCTGCTCAATTCCTATCCACAATTTGCCGGAGACTTCGAAGGCCTGATGTTGGAGGAAGCCAGTTCCTGGTACAACGCGATGCAGATTCGTTTCCAGAAGCGCACCACGCACCACATCAGCTTCGATGGCAGTTACACGGTGTCGAAGTCAACCGACGATTCCTCGGCAGGCAGAAATAGTTGGGTGGGGGCGCTCGGTAACGGCACGGTGCAACAATTGGACCGCCTGTATCTGGAGCACGCCATCAGCGCCAATGACACGCCGCAGCGTCTGGCAGCCGCCGTTGTCGTCGACATGCCCGTCGGCCGCCAGCAATGGATTGGCGGCGATATGAACCGCGCGCTCGACGCCGTCGTCGGAGGCTGGTCGATCGCAACCATGATCACGGAACAATCGGGCCAACCCATGGCGATTAGTATGGCCACCCCGCGGCTGGCGAATGGCAGCCAGCGTCCCAACGTCGTGTGCCCCCAACTCAAGTCTGGGCCTAGCATGAATGACGTAGCCATGAGCTGGCAAAGCGCGACACCACTCTCTTACTTCAACTCCAGCTGTTTTGCCGACCCTGGCGACCAGAATCCGGGCAATGCTCCACGCTATTTTTCCAACCTGCGCAGCGAGGGCATCCACAACGTGGATCTAAATCTCTACAAGTCGTTTGTGCCCAAGGAGGGCATGAAGTTGGACGTGCGAGCTGAGATATTCAACTTCGCAAATCATCCTCGCTTCGCCTTTGGCAACTATTCGCCGCCGCCGAATTTGGCTTTTGGAAATTCCCAATTTGGGTTGATAACCAATGATGCGACAGGGTACACGCCCCGGTACTTCCAGTTCGGATTGAGATTCGAGTTCTGAGCGCGTCGATTCACAAATGGACAGAGGTTCAGCCATGACCAATATGCAGCGCGGGGTAAGGCTCAGCGGATGCCTCATCATGGTATGCATGGCGGTGATGGCCGCAGGCCAAACGCGCCTCGGCGTGCCGTCCTATCAGGACCCGGGGTCGGTGCAATGGGCAGCATGGGCAGCGCCGGGGGCCAAGGCCATCGGCATCATGATCGTCAACCTCAACAATGGGGACGACGAAATCTATTATCCCAGCGTAGACCGGGCGATCCGCGCCGCCCGCAGGCATGGCATCTTCGTGATCGGATATACCTACACAGGCTACGGCGCGCGCGATCCGAAAATTGTCCGGCGAAGGATCGATTCGGTGTACCACAACTATCTGGTCGATGGCATCTTCTTCGATGAGGTCTCAACCGATTGCAATGCCAGCGACCAATTTTTTCCCACCCAGTTCTTGTACTACGAGGCACTCACAAACTACGTGCGCGAGAAGGCGGGCGCGCGGATTACCGTGCTCAATCCCGGAACCTACAGTCCAAGCGACTGCTGGATGGGGATCACCAACATCCTGATGAACTGGGAAGACCAGGGTCTGGCGAATTACAAGACCAACTATGTCGATTATGCCTGGGTGCACAAGTACCCGCCCGACCGGTTCTGGCACATCGTCTATGGAATGAGCGCGGACCAACTCCCGGCGGCCTTGAACTTGGCGAAGCAGCGCAACGCAGGTTGGGTTTACCTGACGCAGGAGACGGGCAATCCGTATGCGAGCCCACCGCAATATTGGGAGGCGGAAGCTGCGGCGGTGGAACAGCAGGGAGTGCAGGCCCCGTTTGCCAGTGCATGGCCCGGTTCGTTCGATTCGCAGGGCGCGCCGCTTCGCGGGCGCACCTCGATTCGTTGGGATGGAGTGGGCACTGGGCACTGGCAGATTTTTCTGGACACCGATCAGAAATCGAAGACCGGGTACACCGGCGGCGGAATTGCGGTTGGGGCGGAATATATGTTCGAAGCCGAGAGCGGCACCGCCCGCTTGTGGCAGTACACGGGCACAGGCACGGACTGGACCTGGAAGGAAGTCGCCGCGGGTGCCGCGCTCGACATCGTCGATCCCGGCGTTCAGACCGCCAGCTTCGAAACCGCAACCTTGGGCGGCACCAAAACCCTGAATTACCAGATCCGTGCCTTGGACGCTGCCGATCATCCGACCTATGACAGCTACGTGCTGCCGCTTACCCTGGACAATACGGGATTGATTTTCGACATCACAAACCATCCGCAGTAATCGGGAGGCAACGCAGGAGACCGGAGGCCTAGCCCCCGGCTAGCTTTCGTTCGAATGATCACTCACGACACTGATTGAGGCCTTTGAAACTGTGAAACAAAACCGTGCTCTCGCAATCTGTCTGCTGATGTATGTCCTGAAACCCGCTGCTGGCTCCGATGTTGCCGAACAGAATTGGACCAACTACGTTCGCATCGGCGCCTACGGCCTGCAATCTGACAATGCCGACAAGATCGTACATAACGCCCAGGACGGTGATGTTCTTGGTATCGAAGTCGACAACGACATTCCCGGACGCTACGAAAGCTTTCTCAGTCCCGAAGAAAAGCTGAAGGCAATTCGCGCCGTGGCTGAGAAGGCGCATGCGGCCGGGAACCGGGCGTTCGTCTACATCGCGGGGACTGAGTGCATTACCGCGAACGCCGATAAGAGCGCACACACCCTTGCCAAGGATCATCCCGACTGGCTGCAGCGCAAAATTACCGGCGAACCAGCCGTCTTCGGCGGTGGCGCGGCTTTCTGGATCAGGCAAGGCGACGAGGACGTCTGGGTCAGTCCGTATGCTCCCGGGTGGCGCAAAACCTACATGGAGCGAGTGCGGCAGATCGCCGCCACCGGGATTGACGGCATCTATGTCGACATCCCGTACTGGATGACCCATTTCGACGGGTGGGAGGACACCTGGGCCAGCTTCGACGATTACACCGTTGCCGCTTTCCAGAAGCAGACCGGGATCGACGCCAGAAAAGCAGTGAGGCTCGGAGATTTTTCTGATCCGAATTTTCGCAAGTGGATCGACTTCCGAATTCAAGCCATTACCGCATTCATGCAGGAGATTGACCGCACCGCCAAATCAGTCAACCCTGAAATCAAGACCATTCCCGAAATCTATCCCGGCATCGAGGAAGAAGCGGTTCGGGTTGGGTCTGATGTTTACAGCCTCTATCCCGTGGTGGATGCGATCGCGCACGAATACGAATTTGGCGAAGGCGATCACATGGCCTCTTCCCGAACCCCGCTGGACTGGTTCCGCTACCAGGTAGGCATGCACTCGTTCCGTGCCTTCGCCCAAGGCAAGGCCACCTGGATCCTGAATTACTCGTGGGACGGCGACAAGAAAGTGGATGCGCGCGAAGCGATGATGAACCTGGCCGCCTCGGAGATCATGGCCGGCGCAAACTTCTGGGATGCGCCCGGGCACTCGATGGCAGGATCGAACGACCTGCCGACACGAAAGAAGATCTTTTCCTGGATCAAGGCCCACGAGCAAACCTTCTACCGCCCGCGCACAGCAATCGATCCGATCGGCGTTTACTTTTCTCCCGAGACGCGAAACTACAACGCGAACGAATTCATTGCTTCCTATCGCGGAATCCTTATTCTGCTCATGCAGAAGCACCTGGAGTTTCAGATTGTCACTCCCCGCACGCTTTCGGAATTCCAGGGAAGCAATCTGATTCTTCCCGATGTGCGGATCATGAGTGAGGGCGAGAGGGCGTGGCTTCGGACGTACGTTGGTCGCGACAAGATTCTGATGATCACGGGCGAGGATGTCACCGGACTCGGCACCGCAGCAAACATCCTCCGCTTCCGCAAGTGCCCGGGAAAGGATTACAGCGCGGCCTTGCAAAAAGACTTCGACGCGTCGACCCCCGATCAAGAGCGCGAATTCTTAGAGAGACTGGCGACTGGTTCGGCGATCCGCGTAGTTGGCTCCCCCATGATCGCTACGTCGATCGCCCGGATTGATGGAAAGCCTCACGTGTTCTTCGCAAACTTCGCGGGGCTCCGCGGAGGAGTGAATCCGGTGCAGACGCCCCAGACCGGAGTGCAAGTCACCGTTTCTGGAGTGGCGAAGGGACGTGGATTCTTTCTGCCGTTTCTAGGAGACCTGCGACCGCTGTATGGAACCGCCGGTGCCAGCGGCATCACCTACAAGCTCCCGGCAATCGAGAAGGGCGCAGTTTTCTGGTATGAGCCGTGACGGATTGAGGGTGTGCATGAAAGTGGCAGAAGGAGTTGGCTGAAAGCGAATGCCCGTAACTGGACACATTCTTTGCGAACTGATCGAGGAAGCACTGTTTGAGAAGAAGTGACTGGGGCGGAGTAAATACGTTACGGATTCGGCAGATTTCTGGCCGCCCCGACGCTTCAGATGGGGCGCTGAAAGGCCCGGCGCAAAGCAAACCGCAAGCGGAAAATGGCGGGCGATTTCGTCTCACGCGGCACAGGGTGAACTTGGCCTTGATCATCCTGGCCCTGCTGTATGCTATTTTTGCTGGGCTGCACACGGTTTTCGATCTCGACATGGGATGGCACCTGGCTACGGGCCGGTACGTGGTGCAGCATCATGTAATTCCCCGCACGGACGTCCTTTCCTACACCTCAACGGGAACGGAGTGGATTTATCCGCCATTCGCTGGCGTACTGCTCTATGTCAACATCGCATTCTTGCCGCTGGGTCGATCCTATGGCATCGAAACCCAGGTTCTATTGTCCTTATGCCAGAGACGAACGTCTTGGCTGAGAGTTTGCGTGACGGACCGCTTATCGGACGAGTGCGAGCGGTTGCGTGCCAACCGGACCAACTACCCACACTTGGATCGCATACTGAGACAGGCTTATGTTGAAAGCGGAACGTGGTGGGAGAGATAAGGTGCACACGCTCTCCCGAAAGGCGACTCTCACTCCCAGTGGAGTCCACTCCGCCTTCCAGCCTCCGAACGATTGCGCCGAGGCGGCGACTTCGGGACAGGAGACACTGTAGGTTTGCAGTTGCACGCTCTCTACAACCCATCCTGGATTCAGGTGGCTGAAGTCATAACTGTCTCTGCCGATCCCAAACTGTCCTGGGTCGGAGCGCACCACAAATGCCGCCGCCGCCGCTGCGTCCTTGGGGACGGTGCCGCTTGCTTCGGTCGGGGAGACATATTCCAGTTGCCGGATGGAGCGCGAGCCGACCCCGCTGGGATACAGGTGAACCCAGGCCGAAGGAATTACCGTCAACAGTTGCGGCTGACCACGCGCTGCGACAAAACGGCAGCCGCGCAATTCAATGCGCCGGCGGTTTGCAGGATAGATGACCAGCGTCACGGGGTAATCCGGGATTCCGCTGAGTTCTGGATCTAGTCGAACATTGAGTTCGTGCTCTGACCACGCCGCGCGGAAAGTCGGGTCCAACTGAATCGGAATAATGGCGGGGGCATTCGATTGATGCCGCCCGGAACGCACTTCCAGTTGCACGGTTCCGGGGGCATGCCCAAAGAGGCACCCTTCGATCCGGTAAGTGTTGTCAGCCTCGGTGGGTGTGAAAACCACACCCTTGGTTTTTCCATTGACTGATTGAATCAATGGCTCACGGCACGGTGGGTCGGGCCCGGGTCTTCGTGAGTTGTCTTCGAGTACCTCTCGACCGGCGGCTTTGACCGGAGTCTGCGTCGGAGGCGACGTTCCGTGAGCTTCGAGATAATCTCGCTGTTCTCGCAGCGCGCCGGCAACGCCCGGCGCCAACCCATCCCTTGCGATCGCCGGATTCTTGAGCTTTGGACCTGTTTCAACCCTGGCATTCTTGAGGACTTGGGACCACAGCTTCTGGTACTCATCCGTGAGCGCTGGCTTGAGCTGCGCTCCCGGCGAGATCGCTTGCAATGGTCGGGATGCCCATGCCCCCTCCTTCGTT
>DATEQW010000088.1:0-6782 GCA_035272245.1 Candidatus Sulfotelmatobacter sp.
GTGTTTATTTCTTTAGTTTTTTTTTAGCGGCTGGCTTCTTGGCAGCGAGGTTCTGTTTATCCAGTTTCGCCACGGCATCCGCCAGCCATGCCGCCTTCAACTTTCCGCGTCCTGCTGGACGGCTTCTCCACTCGGCCGACCCCGCGTCTCCGGCAATTTCCGCCAGGCTCCGCTTGCTCAGCACCGATTCATCATAGGCATCGATGTCGTATCCCTCGACCGCGTACTCGTCATGCTTTTTGATCAGCAGCCATTCGTTGCCCTTGCTTCCGGGACGGCGCCCCTTCATTTTCACCAGCGCAAAATCGCCCTTGAGTTTCTTCCCATCCAAACGAAACTTCAAATCGCCCTTGGCCAGCATGGCAACGGCTTCAGCCTCCGTACCGTGCACATATTTCCCCTCCACCGCAACCGGAGACAGCGGCTGCCACGTGCCCACATCCCACACCATCACCGTGCCCGCACCGTAGTTGTCTTCCGGAATGATGCCTTCGAAATCGAAATACGAAACCGGATGATCCTCCACCTGCATGGCCAGCCGCTTGTCGGCGGGATCGAGCGACGGTCCCTTGGGCACCGCCCAGGACTTGAGCACCCCTTCCATCTCCAGGCGAAAATCGTAGTGCAGCCGCGTGGCATCGTGTTTTTGCACTACGAACCGGTGCCCCGCTTTGCTCTCGACTTTTGCCGGAGGTTCAGGCGTCTGATCGAACTTCCGCTTCCGTTTGTACTCTTCCAGTGCCATAGCGCAACTATTTAACCACAGAGACGGAAACTAAGAGCGAATCTGCTCTTGTGGGGACAGCCGCCCTCGGCTGTCCATGCCGAGCGAAGCTCGGCTGCTGCCAACGCCGACCCCAACCTCTAATTCGATTTAGAATCCTTTGACACATGAAACGCGAATTTCCCGAGGTCCCGCTGGTCGGTGTGGGCGCCATCATCATCGAAGACGCGCGTGTGGTTCTGGTGAAGCGCGCGCATCCGCCGCTGCAGGCCGAGTGGTCCATCCCCGGAGGCGTCCTCGAAGTCGGCGAACTGGTGCGAGAGGCCGCCGTCCGCGAGGCTCGCGAGGAAACCGGACTCACCGTCGAACCCGGCAAACTCCTAGGGGTCTTCGATCGCGTCCTGCGCGATTCCCAGCAGCGCGTGCAATATCACTACGTTTTGATTGATTTTCTATGCCGCCGGGTTGCGGGCGATCTCGCCGCTGCCAGCGACGCCGCCGAAGTCCGCTGGTTTACACGAGAAGAATTGCCCGGGTTGAATCTAGCGAAGGATACGCTGGAGGTAATTCTTAAAGGCTTTGCCAAACTAACGACCAATCCATAGCACGGGCCGACCCGACCCTCCTTCTACCTACGGTCTTTCCCACTGCCCTGATTCTCCAGAGCGAAAGACAGCCTCGATCACTGCCATGTTCTTGATGGCATCTTCGAGCGGCACGGGAACGTCCTTGTTTTCCAGAATCGCCCTGGAGAACGCATCGCCCTGCATGGTGTATTGATTGGCAGTTGGAAAAGTTTCCGTGGTGATGTTCTTGCCGGAGAGGTCACCACCCTCGTCGATAAAGATGCGAGTCGGGCGGTCGATAGGCGCGTTGAAGGGGATTTCAATCTCGATGCGGCCGCGGGTGCCGAGGAAATGAACCCGCTGGTAGGGCACCAGCTGCGTGCTGCAAGTAAAGATGGCGTGGCCGCCGGGAAAATCGAGAAGCGCCGAAGTGAGACGGTCGGTCTTCATCTTAGGATCGCGGTCGATCGCAGCCACCACGCGCCTGGGTTCCTGCGCGAACCCGTAGCGCGATGCGTGGATGAGATAACAACCGATATCCATGAGAGCGCCACCGCCGCTGTCGAGCTGGTTGCGGATGTTGGTGGGATCGACGTTGAAGTAGCTGAAAAATCCCATGACCGAGCGGAGTTCGCCGATGCGGTCCTGACCGAGAAGTTCGCGCAGACGCAGCCATTGCGGAAAACTGCGGATCATAAAAGCTTCGCCGATCTTGACTCCGGTACGGTCGCGGACCGCGAGCAGAGACTTCGCTTCCGCCACCGTGAGGCTGAGAGGCTTCTCGCAAAGCACATGCTTGCCGGCTTCCGCGGCCTTGGCCGTCCACGGGACATGCAGCTGATTGGGCAGCGGATTGTAGATCGCGTCGATATTGGGATCGGCGAGAAGTTCTTCGTAGGAGCCGTAGGCTGTGGGAATGTTGAGAGCCTTCGCCGCCTCATGAGCCTTCGTGAGATTGCGGGATGCAATGGCCGCAACGGTGGTGTACTCGCCCAGTTGCATGGCGGGGATGACTTTCTTGAGACCGATGTTGGCGGTGCTGAGAACTCCCCAGCGGATTTTGGTGGACATGGTGGTCATGATAAAGGCAAGCGGCAAATGCGGACGCTGTTTTCGCAGCGGGTGATCGCGATAATCGTCAGCCGGGTTAGCCAAGTTTGGCTAAGTCAGGCGGAGCAAGGTCTCAGGCCGGTCGCAGCAGTTCCGTCTTATACTGCGGGGCGAGTGCCTGAGCCTTGGCTCGGAATTCAGCCTCAGCTTTTTCGTCGAGCTTCGGCGGGGCGGTTGTTCGGCTTGCGACCGGCACGCCGACCTTTGCAAAGAACTCTTCCTGTCCCGCCGGCGAGCAGATGCATAACAGACGCGCCGGCCGGTCGCTCCTATTATGAAACTGATGCGGCGCGTTGGCAGGAATGTGAAGGGTCTGTCCCGCGGCCGCAACGGACTTTACGCCTCGAAAAGTGGCCTCGATCTCGCCCTCCACAACGATAAAGGACTCCTCAAAGTCATGCCGGTGTGGCGGCGGGCCACCACCCGGCGGAATGTGCATGTCGACCAGGCAAAACCGTCCCGCTGTATCCTTGCCACTCAAAAGAGTTGTATAGGTGTCGCCGACCAATCCGATGTGAGGCAAGTTCGGATCGTCCGATCGAGTGAGGATTAGGTTTCGTCTGGGATCATCTGGAGGAATGGACATGCTTCTCCTTAAGAGCTACGTGCGTGGAAGTATAAACCGCGCTCTAGGTATGAGACTCCGCCCCATCATCCTCCCACTCCGCGTCGCAGGAATGGCAATGCCAGCCCGTTCGCTGCACGGGAATCGGCACGCGCAGAAACGCGCTCATGTAGGCGATGGGACGGTCCAACTCCTGGAAGTTCACATCCAGCGACTGGCACTTGGGACAGCGTGGCTGCTCGTACAGTCCGATGCCGTGCACGTATAGACCTTCGAGAATCGGCTCGTCCAGAATTTTCTGCGCGTTGACTACGTCTGGGCCGCGCACCTTGAGTTTGATGCCACCGATGAAGTTTGAAATGAACCAGTCCAGCCGGACCAGGTTTTCATCCGCCAGAAAACATTCGATGCCGGAAGATTCCAGACTGCCCTTCGCCAGCAGCGCCTCCGGCAGGTCGCGAAACTGGCGGATGGTCACCAGTTCGCGCACTTCCATCTCTTGCCGCGGCTCGCTTGGCCCATCGTCGGAAACTTCCAGATGCCGCCGGTCCATCTCATCCTCGAGCGCGTCCCAGGCCAACTCGGTCAGCGACTCTGCATTCCGCGCCAGTCGCTGCAACTCGCCGTCCGTCATGCCGGCATAATTCTCCGCCAGCCTGCGGCGCTCGCGTTGCGCGTCGAGAAAAGACTCGTCCAGATGTGACACTCGGCAAGGATACTTCGACTAGCTTCATTCAGCAAATTCCCGTGGAAGCGCCGCCACCAAGCCACAACCAGATACTCCAGCTTCATTTCTGGTTCAACGATTTGATCTGCTGCACCAGCGCATCGATTTCTTCCGGCGTCAGCTTGCTCGCGAACTTCGGCATCCGGCCCTTGCCATCGGTGATTACGCTGCGCAAGTTGTCCGTGGAGGCGGCATTCACCTTTTCCGAGACGAGCGGGGGTCCGCCGAAGTGTCGTCCCGCAGCGGTTTTGCCGTGACACTTCGCGCAGTTTTTCTCGAAGACTGGGTTGGTTGTCAACGTGGCATTCGACGCCGATTCTTGATCGAAAACTGAAGCCTGGGTTACGAGCAGCAACCAGATGACGACACCGCAGGGAATTTTCACCTTGGACCTCGTTGAGATGAACCGTAAAAGCTTGGATGCAACCATGGGCACGAAGCGCCAGCAGAAGCTTGCGCGCAAACAGCAAACGGCCCGCAGGCTCTTTCAAGCTTGCGGGCCGTCCGGTGGACTGTTTGGGATTGACCAAGAGGTGGTCACTCTACGTGGCCTCTCACGGCAACTCCCGGGTCAGGCCGAAGCCTAAGGACGAAAGCCTTCGCGTGACCGACGCGATGCCGCCATCCGTACTCACCGGCTAGTGTGCGGGCTGTAGCTCCTGGCGATCATGAACGAAAACCTGCGCCCAGAGCCCCGCTTAGAGCAACCAGCTCTAAGTCTCAGCCACCTCACCTGGTCTTAGACTCCCACAACGTTTACCACTACAATCAGAACTCGTCATTCGACCACCTCCTTCCCGGTGTAATTGCAGACTAGTACGAAATCCTGTGCAGCGTCAACCGGCACAAAAGTGGGTATCGAAGACGTCACTGCCGCGCTATTTCTCCGTTACAGTCTGCATCAGGCCGGTTTCAACCAGCCCTGCCTCTGCCAGCACATGCTCCATCTTCAGATCATTCGCAGTTGCGGAGATCTCCGCTGCCAGTTGCGATTGGAATTCGCGGCTGACATTTTTCAACCGGGCCAGCAGTTTCCCGGCCTGTTGCGCAACCTCGGCCAGTTTCTTGGGCCCAAAAATAACCAGGCCCAGCAATCCCAGAAACAACATTTCCGACAAGCTCATAGTTTTTCCTCCGTCGTTTTCGGCGTCGGCACGAGTACCGAAGCCTCCTCTTTTCCTTGCATCGCGGCCTTGAATCCGCGGATACCTTCGCCCATGCCTTTTCCTAGTTCGGGCAGCTTCTTGGGGCCAAAGATGAGCAGAGCGATTCCTGCGACAATCAGCAAATGCATGGGTTGAAACAAGCCTTCAAACATCGGTGTTCCTCCAGTCAAATAAACAACGTAGTAAACGTTTCAGCCAAAAATGGGCGCTGCGACCCGATGAATTAGTCCACAGCGCCCGCCAGCGCGATCCGCGTAACAAGCCATCCCCCGAAAGCTCTCACGCGATTTCGCGAACCTTAGGCCCCGCGTTTCGCTGCGTCGGCAGCGGCGGCCAGAGCGCTCAAAGTGCTGAAGAACTGCGGCGATTGACCGATGAACAGCCCGCTAGCGGTAAGGCCCTGGACCGCGGCCATGGCGCCGGCAAATTGATCGGTTATCGGACGGATCATCGACACACGCGGCAGGTTGGGGCTGAATTCAAACGGCACCGGGAAGATCAGGCTGGGCTGAATCAGCGGATTGAGTGGACTGAAAAAATTAGGGAATTTCAGGCCGGAGATCGAGTCCTTGAATGGTGCGATCGGAGCCTGCACTCCATTGCCCGAAAAATCAACCCACTCCAGAAAGTGAGCGATCTCGTCTCCACCAATGCCGAGGGTAATCATGAGCACTTGCGGGCTCGTCACTTTTTGACTCATCGCCGCGTAAAGACTGGTGCCGCCTTGCTCGATTTGTCCAAAGTGGAAGGCCGCCGCGTTCGCGATCGCCTGAATGTGATCGTTGCCCGGAAAATTGGGGTTAGTTTTGCCTTCATAATCGGCATCGCTTCTCGGAATGGCGGTAACGCCGTTGAGAGTGACTGCCTGCGGGAAGGTCGCGCCGAGGTCAGGATTGGCTGTGCTGCGGTAGCGAACGAACCAGCTCGTGTCAACGTTGAGATTCATCAGGTTCGTAAGCCGCGAGCTGCCTGTCGATCCCTGCGCCGTGCTTCCCGGCAACGTAACGAACTCCTGGAAGTTCACCGGCTCGGCGCCTATGGACTCTAGAAACGCGTTGAGGAAAGTCGCGTGGCTCACTTCATCCAGTGTGTTGCTGGCGACATATTGCGGGCCATCGGAATCGAGGTTCGACAAAGCTACCTGGTAAGGGTTCAGCACCTGGTTCGGGTCCACTTCAATGGGCGGGTTATTGCCGATACCGCCGAGTTCCGCATACTGCGTCCACAGGTCTGACTCGATCAGCTCAGCGGCCGCGAGGAATCGAAGGATCGCAATATCTCCCTTGGTAATGGTTGTACTGCTGCTCTGGGCGAAGGCAGGTAGCCCGCTGCCCAGGATGCCAGCTCCAACAGTCGCCACTGCTCCAGCGACCATGCTGTTCTTGAGGAACGCGCGCCGGTTTGCGGAGCGTTCCAGAAATTCCGTGAATTGCTTCATGATTTCCTCTCTTTCACCGCATCCCACTGCTTGCTTCGGTCACGGTGTAAACGGAGAGTAGCGTGCGCTCGTGTGGCCCCATGTCACGTGACAGTCAAAGCTTTGTATTTTCTAGGAGTCTTTGTCTCTGGGAAATCTTGCGGGATTCAAGTGCTGCAGGTTGGTTGAGCGAATTTTAATTCGAGGTCTGGACCATCGTTCCGCAGGAGCAGTGCTCATGCCATTCGCGTCGCCGGCACGCCCGCCCAACTCAGATTCATCCCACGTTATAATTAGGAACTTACAAAATTACCCACATTTACGTGTCCACTTGCAACCCGCTCGCGCGGTTTCGCGTTCTTACTTAGTTTCGGCAATGACACGGTGTGACGCGATGGGCGGAACCGTGCTCTGACTTCTTTGCGATGTGGATCTCCCGTATGCGCACTTGTTGAAAGGAAAAAACCTCGAAATGATTCGCCTGGCCGTTGCAACGATTGCTTTGAT
>DATEQW010000089.1:0-9541 GCA_035272245.1 Candidatus Sulfotelmatobacter sp.
ATCAGAGGTACCGCCTTCGCTTCGACAACCAAAGCGACGAAGCCCACCCGGTCCACCTCCACCGGCACAGCTTCGAGCTAACCCGGTTCGCTGGAAAAGCGACAGCCGGCATTATGAAAGACGTAATCGTCGTTCCCCCCAGGAAGCAAGTCGAAGTGGATTTTACCGCAGACAATCCCGGGCCCACGCTTTTTCACTGCCACCAGCAACTACACATGGACAACGGCTTCATGACGATGGTGCAATACGTGGGCTGAGATAGTTGGATCGGAGATTTGATCCTCCTCCCCTACTGTCTTAGCGTCAGCCCGCTTAACACTGCCTGCTGCTTCGCAATCAGCGCCTGCACTCCCTGCCGCGCGTACGCCATCATCTTCGCAAACTGCGCTTCATCGAAGGCTTGCCGCTCTGCCGTTGCCTGCACTTCCACCATTTTATAAGCCGCGGTCATCACAAAATTCATATCTACATCGGCGCGCGAGTCTTCTTCATAACAAAGATCAAGCAGGATTTCGCCGTCCACCATCCCCACACTGACCGCAGCTACGAAATCTTTCAACGGAACCGATGTCAACGTGCCCGCCTCCACCAATTTTTCCAGCGCGAGTCCGAGTGCCACAAACGCCCCCGTAATCGAAGCCGTCCGCGTCCCCCCGTCTGCTTGAATCACATCGCAGTCGATCCAGATGGTGCGCTCACCCAGCCGCGTCAAATCCGTCACCGCGCGCAGCGACCGGCCGATCAACCTTTGTATCTCATGGGTACGCCCACTCTGCCGCCCCTTCGACACTTCTCGCGAAGTTCTCGTTAGCGTTGCCCGCGGAATCATGGCGTACTCGCTCGAAATCCATCCTTTGCCCGTGTTCCGCATAAACTGTGGCACCGTTTCTTCAATCGACGCGGTACAGATCACCCGCGTATTCCCTACTTCGATCAGCACCGACCCCTCTGCCGTCGTAATAAAATCCGGAGTGATGATGACCGGCCGCAATTGATCGACAACCCGATTATCCGATCGATAGAACATAAGCGAGGATTGTAAATGATGAAGCTATGGCGTGAAGTGGAGCGCGGTTCTGAATTCTCCAACACGTGATCCGAATCACGTCGGCTGACACACCTTTACAAAACTCCTCATACCTTTTCACTCGTACACGATTCTCTATACAACTTTTCGGCTTCCACGGCATTTACTGTTTCAGAGAGCAGATTCGGTGCTCTCCAAGGGCCGCAGAACGGAAGGTTCACGCGCACCTTCAGGAGGTATCACCGATGTCTCCGAAAAAGCTTCGTTTTTGCTCCTTCTCAGCCCTGGCCAAAACAAAACTCTACAGAATCATCGCACTGACAACCGCGATGCTCGTTTCGCTAAACTCGTTCGCGCAAACACCAACGCCCCCGCCAGCGGACTCCTCGGTTGCCTCGGCAAATCCTCCGAGCACCGCAATCACCGTGCCTGCCGGCACGCGCATCGCTCTCGTGCTCATGCATCCCATTCAAAGCCGCTACGTCCATCGCGGGGATGACATCTACGCCCAAACCACTTCTCCGGTCGTCGCAGGCACTGAAGTCGTCATTCCACCCGGCACATTTGTTCAAGGCAAGGTCGACAGGCTCGAGCGCAAAGGCAGCCGCGCCGAACTCGATCTTCAATCCATGTCGATCACCTACCCGGACGGCTACGTCGCTCCCGTGACCCGCCCCATCACTCTTGAAAGCGATGACGGCTACGCCCTGAAAGATCCCGGCAAGGGCCGTATGATTGGAGCTTTCGCTCTCCCGGCAGCGGGTCTCGGTCTCGGCACGTTAATCGGTCGCGCCCTCGTCAGTTCCCAGGGCACCACTATCACCAACACTCTGCCGCCGAGTTGTGGTGTTCCAACCCCCGGCTGCATGAACAACACTTCCACCTTCACCATTCCACCCGACCGAGTTAAGGGTATGGCCATCGGCGGCGGAGTCGGCTTGGCAGCGGGTGGTATTGCTTCACTTGCCCTAATCCTTAATGCCCATAATTTTTTTCTCGACGTAGGATCGCCCGTGGAAATGACTCTGCAGCACCCGCTCACTCTTGAGCAAGATCAGGTCGCCACTGCTATCCGTGACGCCGAGCAGCATCCCGCGCCCCAGCAACCGATCTCCCCGCGTCCGCAACCTATCTCACCCTCGCCCGATAATACTGACACCGGCATTTGTTACTCTCCTGGCACGCCCGGCACGCCCGACATCGATATCCCCGGAACCCCAGCCGTCGGCGACTCTCCAGGCACTCCTCCGATCCACATCCCCGGCATCCCGCCAACCCCTCCTACTCCTCACCCCTGCCCGTAGCGCTTCATCAAGTTTGCGTAGAAATGCGGCGGCGAGTCTCCTTTGAACTCCCCGCCGCATTAAACTCTTACCTTCGGATTAAACTACAACCATCCATGCCTACTCTGATCCCGCAGCCCACCCGCATTCAATCCGCCGGTAACAAACCCAAACTCATCGACGAATACATTGGACGCGTCAACTCCCAAACCTCATCCGCCAGCGTCGCCCACATGCGCAGCCCTGCCGGATGGCTCGAGCCCGGACAGACGCCTGCCTTCGATGAGTTCACCGTTGTCCTCAACGGCACCCTCCGCGTCGAACACAAAAACGGTTCTCTCGACGTCGTCGCCGGGCAAGCCGTCATCGCCCATGCCGGCGAGTGGATCCGCTACTCCACTCCGCACGAAGGTGGCGCAGAGTACATCGCGGTCTGTCTCCCGGCCTTTTCCATGGATACCGTCCACCGCGATCAATCTTGAGAAGCATTCATTCGATAAAATAATCTCGACATGTCCAATCGCTCGGTAGCAGTCTTCGATCTTGGCGGAGTTCTCATTGACTGGAATCCGCGTCACTTATATCGCAAACTCTTCGACGGAAACGACGGCGCCATGGAGCATTTCCTGGCCACCGTCTGCACGCCCGCATGGAACGCCCAGCAAGATGCCGGACGCCCTTTCGCCGAGGCCTGCGCCTCCCTCAAGTTGGAGTACCCCGCTCACGCCGAGTTGATCGACGCCTGGATCCAGCGTCAGGAAGAAATGGTGACCGGACCGATCCGTGGCAGCGTCGAAATCCTCGCGGAGCTGCGGGCTCGCGGAGTTCCCATTTATGCGCTCAGCAACTGGTCCATGGAAACTTTTCCGATTTCCCTCAAAAGATTTGAGTTCTTGCGATGGTTTCAAGGAGTAGTGCTCTCCGGCGAAGTGCGCCTGGTCAAACCTGACCCGCGCATCTTTCACCATTTTTTCGAGACTCATGGCATCGACCCCGCTGATGCGGTCTACATCGATGACCTGAAGCCGAACGTAGACACCGCGGCCTCCCTCGGCATGCATGGCATCTTGTTCACCGATCCTCCCACCCTTCGCAATGAACTGGTAAAACTCGGGCTGCTCGATTCGGTTGAACAACCGGCGGCCGCACGAATCGACCATGCCGCTGCCTGGGTCGGCGATCTCGAGCGTGCCCGCGCGTTTTATGAACGCTGGTTCAAGGCCAAACCTGGACTGATGTACTCCAGCTCAACGCGCGACTTCAAATCCTATTTCCTGTCGCTCGGCTCCGGCGCGCGCTTGGAGCTGATGACTGCGCCCGCCGAAGCTCCGCGCCCGGCGCACCTCGCCATCTCCGTCGGCTCGCGCGAGGCCGTTGATCGTCTTGTGCAAGAAATGGAAACCGCCGGCGTTCGCATCGTAAGCCGGCCGAGGATCACCGGAGATGGATACTATGAAGCGGTGATCGCAGACTCGGAAGGAAATCTTCTGGAAATCACGGCGTAATTTGCGGGTGCCCCACCCTTCAGCTTTATCGAGGGTGGGGCATTTGATCTCGCCTACAGCCTAGAGCGAATGGCTAAACGCTCCATTCCTACTCCCACTCAATTGTCCCCGGCGGCTTCGACGTGATGTCATACACCACGCGATTCACGCCCTTCACTTCATTCACAATTCGCGTAGAGATCGTCTTCAGCACCTCATGCGGCAGCGAAACCCAATCCGCGGTCATGCCGTCCTCGGAACTCACCGCCCTGACCGCGCAGGTATACGCATACGTTCGCATGTCGCCCATCACACCCACAGACATCACTGGCAACAACACGGCAAACGACTGCCATATTTTTGTGTACAGTCCGGCATTCTTTACCTCGCTGACCACAATGTCGTCGCACTCTCGCAGCAACGCCAAGCGCTCCGGCGTGACTTCTCCGAGAACGCGCACCGCCAGCCCCGGCCCGGGGAAGGGCTGCCTCTGCAAAATCTCCTCCGGCATGCCCAGGTCGCGGCCGATTTTGCGAACCTCGTCCTTGAACAAATCTTTCAGCGGCTCAATTAGCTTCAACTTCATTTTTTCCGGAAGCCCACCTACATTGTGATGCGACTTGATCACTTGCGAAGGCCCTCGCACGGACCGCGATTCGATCACGTCCGGATACAGCGTTCCTTGCACCAGCCACTTCACTCTCCCTTCTTCCTTCTCAATGCGGCGCGCTTCCCGCTCGAACACCTTGATGAATTCGTTGCCGATAATCTTGCGTTTCTTCTCAGGATCGCTGACATCTTTCAGCTTCGCCAGAAAGCGATCCGTGGCATCGACCGCGTCCAACTGAAGTCCAAGCTTGTCGTGCAAAGTCTTCTGCACCTTCTCGAACTCGTTCTTGCGCAGCACACCATTGTTCACGAAAACGCAAGTCAGTCGCGATTTGCCTTTCGCATCGCGCAACGCGCGGTCCACAAGCACTGCCGCAACTGACGAATCCACTCCGCCCGAAAGCGCGCAGATCGCTCGTCCGCTGCCAACTTGCCGCTTAACTTGTTCAACCGTCGAATCAATGAAATGCTGCGGCGTCCACAAAGGCTTGGCTCCACAAATCTCAAACACAAAATTGCGCAGAATCTGTGTCCCGTTCCGCGTGTGATGAACTTCTGGATGGAACTGGACCGCGAACCACTTCTTCTTCAAGTTCTGAATTCCGGCAACCGCATGCGCGGTCCTGGCCGTGAGCTCAAACCCGGGCGGCAACTCTAGTGCCTCGTCTCCATGTGACATCCAAACCGCCTGCCGCTTCGCCAAGCCGGCAAACAGCGCCGACTCCACGATGATGTCGACTTCCGCATGACCATACTCGCGCTTGTCCGCCGGACGCACCTTGCCTCCCAGCGTGTGCACCATGAATTGCAGACCATAACAAATGCCGAGCACCGGCAGACCCAGTTCAAACAGGCGAGCATCCGCTGGCGGCGCATCTTTGTCGTAGACCGACCACGGCGCGCCCGAGAGCACGATGCCTACCGGCGCATAGCTTTTGACTTCATCAAGCGAGGCAGTGCAAGGGAGCACAACGGAAAAAACGTTCTGTTCGCGGATGCGGCGCGCGATGAGCTGCGTGTATTGCGCGCCAAAGTCGAGGATGACGATGGATTGGTTTTCCACGGATGAGTCTCTCAAATCGGCAGCTTTGTGTAAAGAAGCAGTTGGTCGCAGGTGCAACGAGCTACGGCTGTACTGCCAGGTTCGGAAGATCGCTCAGAATCGGTTCGTCCCGATCGATCGCGGTTTCGCTCGGTTTGGAGCTGGGCAGTGTCGGCGGGGGCAGCGGCAGCGCGGGCAGCGTATCCGGCATTTCCGTTAGGCAGACGTATCCCGCGAGGCGCGCCATGTAGAGCCAGTCGACAACCGCGAAATATGCGAGCGTTACCAGAGCGATGCTAGCGATCACAAGACGCCACGGCGCGACTTGAATGAAGGCGAGGGGCACCGAAGCCGCAGTCGTAGCAATGCTGAAAGCGACACAGTGCGCAAGCCCGGTCCATGTGCTCACTGCGATCACCGCACCAGTGCGGTCGCGGAAAAAACTGACAGCTCGGGAAAATGCCCCCAGTGCGTCTTCGCCGTCGCGAACCACGAAGACTGCGGCCAGCGACAACCACCAGTTCAGAGCCCAGCCCGCGATACAAATACATCCAGTCAGCAGAACAAACAGAGCAAAAGCCAGGCCTGGCCTGGGATGGACATTCGTTGAAACAAAACTGGAGAGAATGGCCGCGCCGCCGACGGAGAGCAACATTGCGAGCACAAGCGCAACACGTAGGAAATTCAGCTGAAACAGGGCGCGGATCGGCCGCCGTTCTCGTAAACTATCGGTTCTGCTTGAGAGATTGTCTGCCGTCGCACTTCGGAAATAGGCGAGCAAAGCGTCCACTGTGGCCAGCCTGCCTAGCGAAGCGGCGATGCTCCACAACAGCGACAGTCCCACAGCTGACACCAAAGCAGCCAGCACAGCACGATTCAGGCTTCCACGAAAGATATGCCCAATCGCTCGTGCGATGAGCGCAGGTTGTCTGGTCGACAGGAGAACCAAGTCGGCATGAGTCACTGGCAGCGTGTTGAAATATTCGAAGAAATAAAACAACAACAACGCCACAGCAGTAAAGCCGGGCGCCCAGCGCCACGCGATTTCCGCCAAGGTAAGTGACGGACGCCGAAACGCGACGCGGAATCCTTCGATTGTAGGTGATGCTACGGACATTCCAAGTGTGCTCGCTGATTAGGATAGCGCAACAGAGTCAAAGTGCGCGTGGACCAAGATATTTGTTCGCGAGATTTACAAATCTATATGTGCCCCGCCGCAGATATCTGCAACCGACCCTGATAGGCAAGCATCTGTTGTAAGAGAGAAAGCAAGAATACATCTTAGGAGAACATAGAAATGAAAGTCGCTCAGTACTTCGCTTCATTCACCGTCATCGCGGTCTTACTCTCAGTCGGCGCCTTCGCGAAAGACAGTCATTCCGGGAATTTCACTCTGGCTGACACGGTACAAGTGGGTTCTACCCAACTCGCGCCCGGCAACTACAAGGCGGAATGGGACGGTCCCGCGAACGACGTAAAGATCAACATCATGAAACACGGAAGGACGATCGCCACTGCCGAGGGGCAAATCAAGAATTTGCAGCAACCCGCCCCCTATGACGCGGTATCAATCAAGACGCTTCAGAACAATGCAAAAGCGCTTGATGAAATCGAGTTTAACAACCGCAGCGAAGCTTTGGTTCTGGCAGGCGAGTAAGGCAAACTCTTCTCACAAAGCGGGCCGCGCTCGCAGGCCCGCTTTTTCATTTAGAGTTTTGTGTAACTTTATTTCACGACAATATTGACGAGCTTGCCGGGGACGAAGATTTTCTTTACGATCTGCTTCCCCGCGATCGACGATCGCACTTTTTCATCGGCGAGCGCGCGCTCGAGAACAAAGCTCTCGGAAGCCCCAGCCGGCACCGTGACACGGCTGCGCAATTTTCCGTTGATCTGCACAGGGATCTCGAGTTCTTCCTCTTTGGCGAGCGCAGCGTCATATTTCGGCCAGGCAGCTTTGAGAAGGTTTCCCTTTTCGCCGAGCATCTCCCACAGTTCGTGCGCGAGATACGGCGCGAAGGGCGCGAGCAGAAGAACGAGATCGTGCTGGACTTCCGCCAAAAGTGCCGCTGAGCTGCTACCTGTGCTTTGAGACTCCGCCATTGCGCTCTCCTCATAGGCGTAGAGCGCGTTGACCAATTCCATGATGGCCGAGATGCAGGTGTTGAAGTGCCAGCGGCCCTGAAAGTCGTCGCTGACGCGCTTGATGGTCTGGTGGAGTTTGCGTTGGATCTGACGCGCTTGCGGCGAGAGGGGTGTTGCGGATGGCGACTCGGCCTGCGCCCTCGCAGCAGACGCGGCATTTCTTGTCACGAAACGATAGACTCTGCCCAAGAATCGTTGGATGCCTTCGATGCCGGAGTCCTGCCAGTCGAGGTCGCGATCGGGCGGAGCGGCGAAGAGGCTGTAGAGGCGTGCGGCGTCCGCGCCATAACGCGCAACCATTTCATCCGGACTGACCACGTTGCCCAGGCTCTTCGACATTTTTGCGCCGTCTTTGATGACCATGCCTTGGGTGAAGAGGCGCTCCACGGGTTCGTCGTCCGTGACGAGTCCGAGATCGCGCATGAACTTGGTCCAGAAGCGCGAATAGATCAGGTGTAAGATGGCGTGCTCGACGCCACCGATGTACTGATCGATGGGAAACCAATATTCCACCGTCTTCGAGTCGAACGGCGCATGATCGTTGTGGGCATCAGTGTAGCGATAGAAATACCAGGACGAATCAACGAAGGTGTCCATGGTATCGGTCTCTCGCCGCGCTGGGCCTCCACACTTCGGGCAAGTCACGTTGACGAACTCGGGCACTCTTCCGAGCGGTGATCCGCCGGCAAGAGTGATATCGACATTGGCCGGCAAGATTACAGGTAAATCCTTCTCTGGCACGGGAACGATGCCGTCTTTTTCGCAATAAAGCATGGGGATCGGCGTTCCCCAATAGCGTTGGCGCGAGATTCCCCAATCCTTGAGGCGATAGGTAACGGTGGGTTTGCCGAAACCCTTCTCTTCCGCGTAGGCGGACATTTTCTTGATGGCGTCTGCACACTCAAGCCCGCTAAACCGCCCAGAGTTGATCAACATGCCTTCGTGCGCGATGAAAGGAAGACGCGGTTCAGTAACGGTCTCCTCCGGATCGTTGGAAATCGGAAGAACGACAAGACGGATTTCGAGGTTATATTTTTTCGCAAACTCGTAGTCACGGTCGTCGTGGGCAGGTACGCTCATGATGGCGCCGGTGCCATAGTCCATGAGGATGTAGTTCGCCACCCAGACCGGAATCTTTTCGCCGTTGAAAGGATTGATGGCGTAACGGCCGGTGGAGACGCCGTGCTTTTCAATTTCGCCGATATCGCCCCCTTCTTTGGCCTTACGTTGTTCGACGATGAGTTGATCGACCTTGGCGCGGAGATCAGGATTGGACGCGGCGAGATCGGCGACGATGGGGTGCTGGGGCGCGAGCTGCACCGAAGTCGCGCCGAAAATAGTATCGATGCGTGTGGTGAAGACGCTGATGGTCCCGCCGGCAGGGCCGAATCCGCTGCGGTCTTCAGCATAGTCGAGCTTGAAGTCGACAAGCGCGCCTTCGCTGCGGCCGATCCAGTTGCGCTGCATGGTGCGAACCTTCTCGGGCCAGCCGTCAAGCTTTTCGAGGTCGCGCAACAGTTCGTCCGCGTATTTTGTTATGCGCAAAAACCACTGTTCGAGCTCCCGCTGCTCGACGAGAGTATCTTCATGCCGCCAGCAGCAGCCGTTAGGAAGAACCTGTTCATTCGCCAGCACGGTGGCGCACTGGGGGCACCAGTTGACCTTGCTTTTCTTGCGATAGGCCAATCCTTTTTCGTAGAACTTGAGAAAGAACCACTGATTCCAGTGGTAGTAATCCGGCAGGCAAGTAGTGACTTCGCGCGACCAGTCGTAGGCGAAACCGAGGCGCTTCATCTGTGCCTTCATTTTGGCGATGTTGCCCAGCGTCCACTCACGCGGCGGCGTGTTGTTCTGGATGGCAGCATTTTCCGCGGGAAGCCCGAAGGAATCCCATCCCATGGGATGAAGAACGTTGTAGCCATTCATCCACATGTAGCGTGCAAGCGCGTCA
>DATEQW010000090.1:0-4955 GCA_035272245.1 Candidatus Sulfotelmatobacter sp.
ACACTACGGCGTCGTCATCTGGATCGTGCGTTCAGCTTGTCGAGTGCGCGTTTCAATTCTTCAAGCTTTTGTCCAGCTTCGGCGAGCTTACCCTCCGCAGTCAGGCGCTGGTAATCGGCGAGATCTTTCGCGGCTTCCGCGATGAGCGCATTGACGTCCGCCGCGGGCTGTGATGACGAGGCAGATTGGGTTGTACTGCGCGCCGGTTCGGCGGAGATGGCAGCTGAAGTCGTTGAAGAGGCAGTCAACGACGACACCGTTCCCCCAAAAAGCGACGCCATCGCTGATTCGAAGGTTGGTCCGTATGCCAGCCGATCTTGCAGCGCAAGCACCACCAGGCGCAACTCGGGCATCGGACTTCGTTCAGCCTGCAGGTAAATGGGCTCCGCGTACAAGAGCGCCTTGCCCGTAGGAATTACCAGCAGGGCACCTCGCCGCACGTGCGAGCCTTGCTGATTCCATAAGGTCAGCTGTCCGGAAAGCTGCGCGTTCTGGTCGATCCGCGCCTCGATTTGCAGCGGGCCATCGACCAGTTTCGTCTTCGGAAAGTTGTAGACCACTGACGTACCGTACTGTACGCCGTCGCTGCGCCCGGCAATCCAGCCAATCAGATTATTCCGGTTGGCCGGCGTGAACGGCAAAATCTCTGCGAATTCCTCGCCGCTTTCGCCCGGCAGTTTCATCAGCACAAAGTTGGGCTGCATCGGCTGGGTGACTTGCTCCCCACCCTGGCTCATGCTGACCTCAGTTGCGACGGTCCACAGATCTTCGCGGTTGTAGAACGCTTCCGGATCCGTCATGTGATAGAGTCCGTAAATCTCTGCCTGCAGTTTGAGCAGCAACTCCGGATAGCGCACATGTTTCCGCAGGTCCGCTGGCATCATGGAAGCATCTTTGAACAGGGTCGGAAAAATGCGCCGGTATGCGTCGATGATCGGGTCCTCCGGATCGAACACATAGAATGTTGTCGTGCCATCGTAGGCGTCGATGACCACCTTCACGCTATTCCGCATGTAATTGATGGAGGCGTTGTCGAGACGAGTATGCGTCGAGTATGGATAGCTGTCGGAAGCGGTAAACGCGTCCATGATCCACGACAGCCGTCCATCATCGCCGAGCACGATGTAAGCATCGGGATCGAAGGTGAGGAATGGCGCTAATGCCGCGACGCGGTCGCGGATGTTGCGCCGCATCAGCAGTCGGCTGTCTTTATTAACGTCATCGCTGAACGGTAGTTTCGCCAGGTCGCTTTGGTCGAGCGCGATGATCATCCGGCGCAGAAACCCGCCCAGCACGATGCCGCCGTTGCCTTCGTAGGAAGTGAGATTGTTACTCTCACCTTGCGGATAGTTGAACTCCTTCTGCCGTGTCTTCACGTAGACGTCGGTGTTGGTCAACTCGCCGAAATAAATTTCCGGTCGGGTCACGCTCAGGCTATGCACGGTACTCTGTACCGGCATGTTGCTCAAAATCAGGGTAGGCAGGCCTTCCGCCGTGAATCCATTCACCGGATTCATCGTGATGCCGTAGCCGTGGGTGTAGATTAGTTTTTCGTTAATCCAGTTGCGGCTGCTCTCCGGCAGCTTATCGACATTCAGTTCGCGCGCCGCGAGCATTACTTCTCGAGTCGTGCCATCGATGGTATATCGATCGATGTCAATGTCGGGAAAGTCGTAGTAGGTGCGGATTTCCTGGATCTGGCGCAGGGTATCCTGCAGTGCGTGCCAGTCCCACAGCCGGATGTTCTGAAGTGTGGCCTGATTGTTTGCTGGGTCCGCGGCCTCAACCGTCGTTTCAGCAGGGAACTCGCGCTGGGAGACGCGATTCAATCCGTAGGCCTGCCGAGTCAACTCGGTATTGAAGACGATATAGGGCTTCTCGCGAACCAGTTCGTTCGGTTTCACGATAAAACTGCTGACATACCATGCGACACCTTGAACTGCGAGATAACACACCGCGGCCGGAAGAAACGCCGCGACCAGCCAGCGACCGCGAGGCACGCGCACAGCATTAGCGAGTGCGATCATGACGCCAAGAACGAGTGCTGCGCAGACGACGAGCATCCCCGTGAGTGTGATGTGTGCATCGGTGTAGGTCACACCGCCGAAGATGGTGTGATCTTCGAGCAAGAGTTCGAAGCGGCCGATATATGCGCGCATGGCCAGGACCAGCAACAGAAACGCAAATGTGATCGAAAATCCGCGCCAAGGCAAAGTGACATGGCGACTGAGACGTCCGGCGAGCACACGAGCTCCGCCCGCGATGAGGATGAAGAAACCGGCAAGCGCGCAGAGAATCACGGCGAGCGTCAGCAGCCAGCCAGCGACCAGTTCCCAGGCCGGCAACGCGAACAGAAAGAAATTCAGGGGTTTGCCGAAAATCGGGTCTAGTACGGCGCCGGTAGAGTGGGGTGCGTACCAAAACAACGCAAGCGTCGGCCACTCCCCGATCATGGCAGCGCCGCTGGCAGCGGCGATGGCGAGCGAAAGGCCAAGAGCAATGAGCCGCAGCACAGGTTCCACGGGCAGCTTCACCGGCTGGCCCCCGATCAGAATCGTCTGACCGTCCGGCAGATCGGGAAGATGCGCCCGCTTGAGCGCGACAAAAGATCCGTACAGAATGAGAAAAGTGGCCGCTGCAAAAGCTGCGAAAATTTCCCACTGAACGTTCAGGGTCTTCCAGAAAATACCTTCATACCCTAGCGACCGAAACCAAAGTACGTCTACGTAATAGGACAAGACGGCCCGGCCGCCGAAGAAGGTGATGGCCAGCACAACGAGAACGAGAAGGAAGCGGCGGCGACGGCGAGGACGCCCCAACAGCGGCGGCGGCCAGTCAATAGACTCGGACATTACTTACTCCGTTTCGTACTTCATCAGTCATCGGCATAATACTCCCTCTCGCTTCCGCAAGTGGTCTTAAGGAACTGCCACATCACTTTCCTTCGTCGCCGTAAACGGTTAGAGTGTTGTTCCGCCTTAACGGAAAGACTGGTCCTCCTTCTAGATCGTCGGAATGCGTGACGAGTTGAGGATGTAACAAGAGTTTCTACTTCTAAGCGAATGAATGGATCTGGCATGCGCCAACAAAGAATTGCATTCTCTCTTCTCGTCATTTTTGTAGCGGCATCGGCGTCTCCAACTGCTGTCGAACAAAACTGGACGAACTATGTGCGCATCGGCGCCTACGGTCTTGCGAGGAACAGCGCTGACAAGATCGTCGCGGACGCCCAGGAAACCGGGGTCTTCGGTATCGAGGTGGATAACGACATACCCGGTCGCTACGAAAGCTTTCTTGACCCGACCGTGAAGCTACAGGCGATTCACGCCGTGGCAGAAAAAGCGCACGCTGCGGGAAACTTCGCCTTCGTCTACATCGCTGGAACCGAATGCATCACCGCTCATGGCGACAAAGTCGCCCACACGCTGGCCAAGGATCATCCCGACTGGTTGCAGCGCAAAATCACGGGTGAACCGGCGATCTTCGGCGGCGGCAGCGCGTTTTGGATCGCCGCTGGCGATGAGGATGTTTGGGTCAGCCCTTATGCTCTGGAGTGGCGAAAAACTTACATGGAGCGCGTCCGGCAGATTGCCGCGACCGGAATTGATGGGATCTACATCGACATCCCCTACTGGATGACGCACTTCGACGGATGGGAAGATACCTGGGCCAGCTTCGATGACTACACCGTGGCAGCGTTCAAGAAACAGACGGGACTTGATGCGAAAAAAGATTTGAGGCTCGGCGACTTTTCCGACTCTAACTTTCGCCGCTGGGTTGACTTTCGCATGCAGACCTTCACCGATTTCCTGCACGAGATCGACCACAACGCCAAATCGGTGAATCCGCAGATCAAAACAATTCCGGAAATTTATCCCGGCATCGAGCAGGAATCAGTCCGGGTGGGAGCTGATGTTTACAGCCTTTATTCCGTGGTCGACGCCATCGCGCACGAATACGAATTTGGCAGCGGCGATCACATGGCATCGTCCCGCACGCCCCTGAATTGGTTCTACTATCAGGTCGGAATGCATACGTTCCGAGCTTTTGCGGAAGGGAAGGCGACTTGGATTCTGAACTATTCCTGGGATGGCGACAAGGTCGTCGACCGTAGAGAGGCCATGATGAACCTGGCGATGTCGCAGGTCATGGCGGGAGCAAATTTTTGGGATGCGCCCGGCCATTCGATGGCGGGGTCGAACGATCCGGCCACTCGCAAGAAGATTTTCTCCTGGATTAAAGAGAACGAAAAAACATTCTACTTACCGCGTGCGCCGATTAGTCCCGTCGGAGTTTATTTCTCCCCTCAGACGCGAAATTACTATGCCGAGGATTTCCTTCGCTCTTATCGCGGAATTCTCGTTCTGCTGATGCAGTCCCATCGCGAATTCCAGATCGTCACACCGAGAACTCTGCATGAATTTCACGGCCAGGCTCTTGTCCTGCCGGATGTCCGTATCCTGAGCCAGGACGAGCGGATATGGCTCGAGAAGTACGCTGGGGGAGGGAAGAAACTCATCATCACTGGAAATAACCCCCTTGAATCTGTCAATCAGCCAGAGATCGTGCGCTTAGCCGCGTGCCCGGGGAAAGCATACATTGCGTCTCTGGAAGCTGGCTTTGATCGGACAACTCCTCAATTGCAGCAGGCGTTTCTCGACAGTCTCCCCCACGCCGCGGGCATTGAAATCTTGGCATCGCCGCAGGTCGCCTCTTCCATCTCTCGCGTGAACGGGGAGACCCACGTTTTTCTGGCGAACTTCGCCGGACTGGTGGGCGGCAAGAATCCCGTTCAGACTCCTCAGACCGTCACCATCAGCGTACCTGCGGCACACGGCACGTCGGCCTACTTCTTGCCGTTTCTCGGCAACGCTCAGAGGCTGGAGGGCGTGTCGAAACAAGGGACCGTCACTTTTACGCTTCCGCCTATCTCAAAAGGTGCGGTCTTCTGGTTA
>DATEQW010000091.1:0-37246 GCA_035272245.1 Candidatus Sulfotelmatobacter sp.
AGACGCTGGTAGATTTGCTGCACATCGGGACCCGGAAAAGGGCGGGCCTGGGCGTTCGCGAAAGTGGACAGACCTACGGCGCCCACTATAGACAAGGCAAACAAAAGAAGTTTTCTCATGAGCACGTTTCCTTACTTGATGGCGAACGCATCTCCGGGCGACGCTACCGTCTATCTTCCGACTAGAGTTCCCTGCCAGGCCGCGGAGACTTTCATGATGCGGGCAGCAGCCTCTTTCAGATTTGCCACTGACGAAGCAAAAGAGAACCGAACGAAGTCCTTGCCGGAGGGGCCAAATGCGGCGCCGGGGATGGCCGCAACACCCGCCTCTTCCAGCAAAATGCGACACACCTCCTCGGCGCTGCCGCCGGTGCCGCGAATATCAACCCAGGCATAGAAGGCTCCCTCGGGTGGTTCGCAGCGAAATCCTGGAACCTTGTTCAGGTCATGAACAAACTGTTCCCGCCGGCGAGCGAACTCCGCGACCATGCGTGGCGTATTTCCTTCGCGATCGCGTAGCGCATCGATGGCGGCATACTGCGTAAATTCGGCGACACAGGTGTAGCTGTTGATCGCCATCATCGACAGCGCGGCCGCTACCTCCGGAGGCGCAACGGTATATCCAAGCCGCCATCCCGTCATCGCAAAACTCTTGGAGAAGCCGTCTATGATCAGAGTGCGCTCCGGCATGCGGGGGTAACGCAGCATGGAGAGATACTCGCCGTCATAAATGATGCGCGCGTAGATTTCGTCGGAGAGAACCCAGAGGTCGTGCTTGACGGCAAGTTCGGCCAGTCCGCGCTGCACGGCGTCGGTATAGACGGTGCCCGTGGGATTGCCGGGCGAGTTCGTGATCAGGATGCGCGTGCGCCGCGTAATTTTATCGGCGATTTCGGACAGGTCAGGCTGGAAATGGTTACGTGACGCCAGTTCGAAGGGCACGGGCACCGCACCCAGACCGAGCGTGATCGAAGGATAGCCGGGGAAACCAGGGTCGGGATAGAGAACTTCGTCACCCGGCTCAAGCAGCGCCATCATGGCGAAGAACAGCGCAGCCTTGCAACCTGGAGCAATCACGATGTTAGCTCCAGAGACACTGATCTTGCGAGTGCGCTGCAGGTAGACGGCAACCTCCTCGCGGAGCGCAGGCAGCCCTGCCACTGGGCAGTAGCGGTCTTTGCCGTCGGCGAGCGCTTTTGCCGCGGACTCGATCACCGACGGACCGGGATGAAAATCAGGCTCGCCGAGTTCGAGATGAATGATGGAACGACCCTGGCTTTCCAGTTCCTTTGCCCGGGCGAAGACGGATAATGCGCCTTCGCCGCTCATAACTGACATCCGGGATGCTATCGATCGCATGCACTCTCCAAGAAATCTATAGGCCTTTATACATGCCGCCATCCACCAGGACGGTTTGGCCGGTGATGTAAGACGCGCGCTCAGACGCAAGCCACACAATTGCTTCGGCAACTTCACGAGGTTCGCCCAGACGCTTTAATGGGGCGTCGGCAGACCAGCCATCGAAGATCTCCTGCTCGCTCTTTCCTGAGGCAGAAGAGCGCGCCGTTGCCAACTCCTTGAGCCGGTCCGTTGCGGTAAAGCCGGGACCCACGTTATTCACCAGAATCCCGTCCTTGCCAAATTCATTTGCTAGACTCTTAACCAAACCGACGACCGCAGCCCGCACGGCATTCGAGAGCACCAAGTCTGTAACCGGCTGCTTCGTAGTAATCGAAGTTAACGTGATGATGCGGCCCCACTGCTTCCGCTGCATGTGGGGAATAACCTCGCGTGCAAAATACACGCTGCTGAGAAAATTCAGTTCGAGGGCGCGTTGCCATTCATCGAGGCTAGCCGCGAGAAATCCTTTGGCAGGAGGTCCACCAGCATTGGTGACGCAGATATCTACGCTGCCGAATTTCTTCGCGACGGAAGTTACGAAGCGGCCCACGGCCGCGGCGTCGGTGACGTCGAAAGCCTCCGCCATAACCTCTACGTCGTGCTGCTTCTTGATCTGTTGCGCGGCAGCTTGCAAAGTTTGAGGATTGCGGGCGCACATGGCAACACGGCAACCCTCAGCAGCAAACGCTTCGGCCGTGGCGCGGCCAATGCCCTGGCTGGAAGCCGCAACCAGAGCCACTCGGTCTTTCAGGCCCAGATTCATGAATCAGGAATTATAAACGGTAGGGGGCACATTCCCGGCTTGCCGGAGTTCGGCCACGCAATTAGTCTTGGTAAGCGAGGAATTCATGAAACGGCATTACCAATCCGAGACGAAGGCTGTGCGCGGCGCCGCAGATCTGGACAAGAAAAACGGCCCACTGGCCACACCGATCTATCAGACTTCCACCTTCGAAGTTACCGATAACGAAGAAGAGCTGCGCGCCACGCACACCGATCATTTCTATACGCGGTACGGAAACCCCACCAATACAGTTGCGGAAAAGACAATTGCAGAACTGGAGAGCGTGGATGCTGCCCTAACATTCGCCTCAGGCATGGGTGCGATTACGACCACGCTGATGGCTCTGCTCAAAAGCGGCGACCATGTGGTGGCGCAGCGTGACATCTATGGCGGCGTAAATAAGTTTCTTTCGCAATGGCTTCCGAAGATGGGGATTGAGACCACATTCATCGATACGGTCGACTATGAGCAGCATGCGCGGGCAATCTGTCCTAATACAAAACTGCTTTATCTGGAGTCACCGACCAATCCTACGTTGCGCGTGGTCGACTTCAAGAAGGTGGCGGCGATTGCTAAACAACACAAGTTGCTCAGCATGATTGACGCAACGTTTGGCACACCTATCAACCAGCACCCCGCGCACTTCGGCATCGACTTGATCATGCATTCAGGCACGAAGTACCTGGCTGGGCATACCGATCTGATTTGCGGCGTCGTTGCTGGAAGCCACGAATTGATCGAGCGAATCTGGGAGACACGTACGACCCTGGGCAACTGCATGGACCCTCACGCCTCGTGGATGCTCGTTCGCGGGTTGAAGACGCTGGCTGTGCGCGTGGCGCGGCAGAATGCGAACGCGCAGCGGGTCGCGGAATTTCTGGCGGAACATGCCAAAGTGCGGAGCGTGCACTATCCGTTTCTCAGAAACCATCCGCAGTACGCAGTAGCGCGCGAGCAGATGAGCGGGGGCGGAGGCATGGTAAGTTTTGAGGTGGAAGGCACCGGCGACGATGCGCGTCGCGTCAGCGAGGCACTGAGGCTATTCTCGCTGGCGCCGAGCCTGGGCGGAGTGGAATCGCTGGTATCGATCCCTGTGCTGACCTCTCATGCCATGATTCCCGCCGCAGAGCGCGCCAAGATGGGAGTGACCGAGCAGATGATCCGGCTCTCGGTGGGCATCGAGAATGCGGACGATCTGATTGCCGACCTGGAGCACGCGCTGGAAGCTGTTCGTGCTCCCGAGCGCGTGACCGTCGGAGAATAGCTTCAACTGCGGTTGACAGCGTCGCTAGAAAATAAATTTCAAGCCAAATTGCAGGATGCGCGCAAGATGCGCCGAACCCGCTCGGAAAATAGGAAGCCCGGCGCAACTCGCGTCACCCGCGGAATTGTCGCCGCCATAGCATGTGATCTGGTTCGCGTTTGTTTTTGCTCCGCCGTTCGCGTTATCCGCTGCTGACCCCGCATCGCCGCCCAGGTAAGAAAACTCCGTGTGGTTGAACACGTTGAACGCTTCGGCACGGAACTCGAAATACTTGCTCTCGGTCACGTTGAAGTGCTTGATCAGCGCCATGTCAAAGTTCTCCCGCCACGGGTTCCGCAGAATATTTCTCCCCGCGTCTCCAAAAGTCAGCCCGGTTGGAGCAACAAATGCTGCGGGATTAAACAGCAACGGTCCGAAACCTGGCAGAGTCCCGGCTAGGGCGCTGCCGGAAACCCCCGACTTCGGGTTTCCGACCAAGTCCGGGTAGGAAAAGCCCGACGCGATGCTGTTCGAAACGCCGGCATTGTCGGCGGGCGCGACCGTGCCGTTGCCTAGGTTATATACGCTGAACGGCGAGCCGCTCTGAATCAGCGTGATTCCCGACCATTGCCAGCCGCCTAGAAGCGCGTGCGTCAGCCCATTCCCCCTAAAAGCAGGAATGTCATAGACGTAGGCGACAGTTATATTGTGGCGTTGGTCGAAGTCGGAACTCGCTCGGTACGCATTCAGGCGGTAGGAATCCACGAACCCCAAATCGTTGTAGTCGGAAGAATCGTCGAGCGAATGGCTGTAAGTGTAGGCCGCGTTCAGATCCAGGCCCCCAATATTGTGTCGAATCGTCGCTTCGAGCGCATTGTAGTTCGAGGATCCTGTCTGATCCTTCCGTGTGATGCTCCCAATACCCAAGAAGGGCAGATAAGGGTTGGCGTTGTTTCCACATGCCACCGCAAGATTGTTAGCCCAGCTCCCCGTCGTCGTATTGCCGTTCACTGTTGCGGTCGCTTGCCCGCTCACCGGATCGATTGCGACAGTTCCGCAGTCGGTCGGCGTGATGACTTGACCCGGCGTGTAGGGATTCAGGTTGGCAGGAACCGCGTGCATCTGGTTGTAAGAGTAAGACCGGGTCAGATGCACACCAGCACTACCCACATAGGCAATTGTGGCGACCGTGCCCCTTCCAAGGTCGTGCTGCACGTTTAGGTTCCACTGCTGCATATAGGGCCACTTTGCTTTGCTGGGAAGAGATACAAAGCTCAGTGGCGTCGTACCTCCACCGAGGAGGCTGGAATTGAGATTGTTATACCCAGAGACGTTTACCACTGTTGTGGTCTGAGTGTTGATGTTATAGGGTTCCAGCGATTCGGTGTTCGCCTCGTTGCCATTCGTGTGCTCGTAGAAAATGCCATATCCCCCTCGGATTGCCCATTTCCCGTCCCCTTTCGGGTCAAATGCAAAACCGATGCGCGGAGCGGGATTCCACCAATGATTCGTCATGCAGCCCACGGGAACACCGGGCGTAACGCCACAATCCACCCATCCATTGTAGGGATTACCCACTACCAATCCGCTCGTAGGATCGACGCTGCTGGCGCCCGGAACATAAAAGGCGGGGTCAAAATTCCAAGCTAGATTGTTCTCCTCCCGATACCTGCCGTAGAAACTCATGCGCAAGCCCAGATTCAACGTAAGCCGGCGAGTGGCGTGCCAGTCGTCCTGAAAGAAGGCTTCGTAGATATCGAACGCCTCGTGCATCTTGAAGGCGTTTTGCTCCTGCGTGTAGCTGCCTACGTTGCCCAGCAGAAGATCAGCATAGGCATTGCCGCTCGTGACCGTGTTGCCAGTATTGGAAAAGAACAACTGGCCATTCACGCCGTACTGCGGCTGGGGAACTTCATTCTTGTGGGCGTCAACCACGTAAACGCCGAACTGAAGATTATGGCCTCCCAAGACCTTGGTGAGATTGTCGCGATAAGTGAAGGTCGGATTGGAATTTAACGGTCCCTGGGGAACGTACCCCGGATCCTCCGAAAAGTTGTAAGTGGTATCCGCGACCGAGATGCCTGGTACCTTACCGCCGAAGCCGTTGTTGTAGACACCGATCGCGGGAAACCCTGATGGACGCTGCCATGGTCCCGTAAGGTTCGTACTGATGTGGTCCGTGGTGTAACTCGCGACAAACTCATTGAGGAGCGTCGGAGTCATATTCGCGGTCAGGTGCGCTACCATGCTCACCCCTGGATTGGTGAAGGCCGTCTGCACCGTCGGAAAGCTGGTGCCGTTGGTCCACAATGGCACCGGGTACTGCTGGTTCCACGAGTCGTGGATGTAACGAAAGCTCACTCGAACTTTGTCGCTCAGGTTCTGGTCGATCTTGAACAACTCTTGGCGCCAATGGGTTGGGAGAGTCGGTGGGTTGTACCATTCGTCGAGGGTGCTTCCTTCGTTGCCAGAAGCCACATTTGGCAGAGGAATCAGGGCATTTAACGCCTGATTGATTTGAGTATTAGCGGCAAAGGCAGGAACCACGTTAAGGTTGGGCGTAAATCCCGCAGCCGGTCCGGAAGCCTGGGTGTATCCCGCCACGCTCGGGCACTCCGCAAAGGAACCCGCCGCATTCGGACATTGGTCGGTGAAGTCCCCCGTGCGATCCGCCACTGTAGGCACTGGCGTCGTGGAAAAGAAATTCGTAGCCGGCACCAGCTCGCGCCGCCATTCCTCCGACCAGAAGAAAAATGTTTTTTGCTTATTCGTGTTGTAAAAGCCCGGAATGTAAACCGGCCCGCCAATCGTGAAGCCAAAATCGTGCTTCTTGTACGCTGGCACCGAGGTATTGCCAAACTGCGTGGCATTGAAGGCGTCGTTACGAATGAATTCGTAGGCGTCGCCGTGGAACGAACTGGTGCCTGACTTGGTCTCGACTTCCACCGTACCAGAGCCGTTCCGTCCGTAGGAAGCACTGTAATTCGAAGTCAGCACCTTGACTTCGGCAATGGCGTCGATGCTGGGGTACACGTTCAACGTGGTATTGCTGCCGTTATCCTGCGAGTCTCCGCCGTCCACTTCAAAATTGTTATATTCCGTCCGGCCGCCATTGACGCTGAAGGCCACCGTAACGGCTCCCGTCCCGCCCTCGTCCTGGCCCGATTGGTTGGTAACACCAGGAGAGAGCGCAACCAACTGTGTATAGTCACGCCCATTTAGTTCAAGCTGCGAAATCTCCTTTCCCGTGACTGCACCTGCCAGCTCCGATGACTGGGTTTCGACCTGTGCCACTTCTGAGCCCTGCACCAAGACTTCCGTGCTGATCGTGCCGACCTGGAGCGCTACATTGACCCGGGCTTTATCGGCAACGCGCAGGATGATCCCCCGGGCTTCGTACTTCTTGAATCCTTCGGAGGTGACCGTCAAATCGTAGGAACCGATCGGCAACGAGGCAAACAGGAAGTCGCCACTGCCGTTGCTTGTGCTACTCCGATTGATGCCATGCTCCGTGTTCTTGACCGCTATCTGCGCATTGGGGACCGCCGCGCCGCTGGAATCGGTGACCGTGCCGGTGATGGAGGCCGTATCCTGCGCCCACGCGGCTGCGCCCAATAACAAGATGACGACCAAAAGTCCGGTTCGCTGCAGCGTTGAAAGACGTTTCATGGTCAATTCCTTCTCCTCAAGGGCGATTCCTTCACGGTCTTCGCCAGCACCGGGGCTTGCGCCTAAGTTCCCAGCCGTTTCCGTCTGACGAAAACAGTTTATTAAAACGTATGAATAGTGCTTTTATGCGGCATCTTCTGTCAAGAAAAAAACGCCTCAGGCGGCGGACAATTTGAATGAGCTCGACAGGATTTCCCGCTGCGTTGAGCCTAAGACAGGGTGCGAGTGGACTCTCGAACGACCAACTCCGGCGCCACCTTACGATGGTGGGCGCCCACTTCGCGCTTTTCCAGCACGCACTTGATGCCCTCCAACACCACACCGACCGCGCCCGACCCCATCGCCTCCATGGGCTGGCGCACCGTGGTCAGTGGCGGCGTGCAAAGGGCTGACGGAGCAACATCGTCGAAGCCGATGACCGAGCAGTCGTCTGGCACGCGCAAACCGGCCTTGCCCAGGGCGCGGATGGCTCCAAAGGCGGTCATATCGTCGAAAGCGAGAATCGCTGTGAAGGGCCGCTTCTGTTTCAGCAGATCCTCGGTCAAGTTCTGACCTGCCTCAAAGCTCGAAAGTGGATCGCGCGATTCCGGCAAGTCCACAGTTAGCCGGACGTCGAGCTCCACGCCCGAGGCCTTGGCGCAATTGCGGATGCCTCGCCACCGGGGGGAACTATCGGCCAAGGTTTTCGGCCCACGGATAAACGCAATCTTGCGATGACCCAGGGAAATCAGATGCTCGAGTGCGAGATATCCACCGACTTCATTGTCGACGATGACCGAGCTCATGGAATCGCCCTTGAGTTCGCAGCCGATGATCGCGGTTGGGATGCTGCTCTTCTCTAAATCGGCGAGCAAATTGATATCGAGAAAAAGCCAGTTGGCCAGAACAACCAAGCCTTCGATACGGCGGTCGAGCAACATCTCGAGATAGCGCTCGAAGCGGCTGCGCTCGTTGTGCACATCGGTGAGAATCGGCAGGTAAGAAGCCTGATAGAGCGTATTCTCGATGCCCCTCAGCACCAGGGTGCAGTATGGGTCGGTCATGTCGAAAACCATGACGCCAACAGTGTGGCTGCGCTTACTGCGCAGGGCTCGGGCAAACTGGTTGGGCCGGTATCCCAGTTTTTCAGCCGCGCGCTCAATCCGCTTCTTGGTGACCGGCGGGATATAGCGTGCCAACGGAGCGTCATTCAGCACAATCGAAACTGTGGTGGAAGAAAACCCGCTCTCTTTGGCGACATCACGAATCGTAACCATCGAAGCCTTGCCTTGAAGTGCCGCAGTGCAAAATCCTGCGCTAGTCCCTCTCGCTTGAATTCAGTGCGGAGGTTGGCGGACACTACAGCAGAGAGTAAATCCAGTGTCAAGCGCTCACGTGCGATCGGGACTATTGGGAGGGCTGCTGCTCACCAGCGCAGCGGTATTGTTGCCTGCGCAAATTTCATCTCCGAAAGGTGCGGTGACAGCTGGAAACGGTGCACCCCTCGCCACTTCCGCGGCCGTCGACGTGAGACAACTTTTCCAGGATGGTCAGGCTGCGTTGAACCAAAACCGGCTCGACGAAGCGGAACGCGACTTTCGTCGGGTTCTGGCGGCAGATCCCCAAGTGGGTGGGGCTTACGCCAACCTGGGTGTCGTATTCATGCGCCGGAAGGAGTGGGGAAAGGCGCTGGAAGCGCTACAGCAGGCTAAACACTTGATGCCGCAAGTCGCCGGAGTCCGGCTGAATATTGGCTTGGTTTATTACCGTCAAAGTGAATTTCGCAAAGCTATACCTGTTTTCGAGTCCGTAGTCCGCGATCAACCCGACGCTCTACAACCCCGCCATCTGCTGGGCCTCTGTTACTTTTTCGGCGAGCGCTGGGCAGACGCGGCGAACACGCTTGAGCCGCTCTGGACGCAGGAATCCACGCAGTTGAGCTATCTCTACGTGCTCTCGATCGCCGCTCATCGCGCGGGCATGAAAGATCTCGATGAGAAGGCGACAGCACAACTTGTTCGGGTTGGCGAAGGCTCTCCGGAATTTCATTTATTCATGGGGAAGGCGCATCTGAATCTCGAGCAGTATGATCTCGCCCTGGCCGATTTCCAGGCTGCGGCGCAAGCCAATCCCGGGTTGACTTTCGTGCACTTCAACATGGGCCTGGCCTACTTGAAGAAACAGGACTATGAGCACGCGCGCGACGAGTTTCTGAAGGACGCTGCGGTGGAACCCGACCTGGCCTTTAACTATGACGAACTCGGGGATGTCGAGGCCCTGCTCCAGCAAGACAATGACGCTGAGAAGAGTTACCGGGAGGCGCTGCGCCGCGATCCACGGCTGGTGAATTCTTATATCGGGCTGGCTAAACTTTATCAGCGTGCGCAAAAATACCAGGAGGCCCTCAGCGCTATCGATTCCGCCGGCAAACTCGATCCCGACCGCACCGACATTCATTACGTGAGAGGGCAGATCCTGCTCCACATGGGACGCAAGGAAGAAGGAAAGAAGGAACTGGAGACCTCGGTCCGCATCGACAACGAGCGCCGGGCCGCGCGCCAAAAGCAGGTGGAGACCGGTACCCTGCCGTCGCCCGAACTTCTGCAAGACGAGCCATAGTCCGATCGCTTCGAAAGCTCTCTGCGCGTTTTCGGCTGATCTGTTTGTTGAGTATTCCCTTGTAATTTATAGTGTTCGCCGAACTTCTAGGTGTTGCGCTATACTTCGAGGCGCAGCGCGGTTGGTGTTGCTGTAACATTGTTGTAACATTTGCGGGGTAGTATCTGAGTCGTTATTTGGACTTCGTCAACAGCGCGAGCGTCCCCTAGACCATACTCGCGGCGAGAGACCTAGGCACAATCAGGTTTCGATCTGGCCGGTTCGCAGTCCAGCACTTGTGCGTCTTTCTTAAATCGCACTCGCTCCGAGCGTTTTCGCACTGAACAGGTTTCACCGTGTCATCCCAGGAGGCTTCTCGTGTCGAATTCATCTCCAGTTAGAAGACGAATCTGTGCCTTTTGCGTCATGGTTGGTATCGCCGCGATTGCGGTGGCGTTGCTCGTCGCTTCCCCGGGAAATCGCCGCAGCAGGTCTACCGTGTCACAACCAAAGAATGTCACAGCGTCCAACTTGGGCCGAGTGCAAACGAAGTTAGCCTCTCTTCCCGTTGCATTCGAGCGCAACGATGGCCAGGCGAACCCCGAGGTGAGATACGTGGCGCGGGGCCAAGGGTACCGGTTGGCTTTGACCCCCTCGCAAGCCATTCTGACCCTTCACAAGCGCGGGGAAAGATCCCAAGTGCTCGATATGATCGAAGGTAAGCGCATTGGACCCGCGAAGCTGCAAAGCATGCTCCGGCGGCGCCAACAAGTGAGTCCGAAGCCTTCGCAATTTGCGGTTGTCCGGATGCAAATGCTCGGCGGTAACCCGCTGGCTCGACTGGCCGCGACCGGCCTCCAAACCGCTAAGACCAACTACTTTATCGGGAGCGACCCGTCCAAGTGGCATACGAAGATTCCTCTGTTTGGCCGAGTCAGCTATCAGGGTATCTATCCCGGAATCGATCTGGCGTTCCACGGGACGGGTAAGCAGTTGGAGTTCGACTATCTGGTCAGTCCGGGTGCGAATCCGCGGTCAATTGCTCTCGGTTTCCTGGGCGCTGACAAGATAAATGGCAACGCGGCTGGCGACCTGGTTCTCTCCACCGCTGCTGGTCCCATTGAAATACACCGTCCAGTGGCTTATCAGGAAAGAGACGGAGTGCGGGAGAATGTGGAAGCGCACTTCGAGGTGAGCAAGCCCAATCAAGTCGCGTTTTCTCTTGGTCCTTATGATCACACCCGCGAACTCGTGATCGACCCAACGTTTACATACTCAACGTATTTTGGCGGCGATCTGGCTGACTACGGCCTGAGTGTCGTCGCTGATGCAAAAGGCAACGCGTATATTGCCGGAGCAACGGACTCCGACTTTAGTACTCTTCCGGGAAGCCCGAGCGGTACGATCGCCGGCGCGGGCGGCGGCTTCGATGTTTTCGTTACTGAGATTAATTCCGCCGGAGTGCTGCAATTCATTAGCCTGTTTGGCGGGAGCAAGGATGACGTCCCTGGCTTTCCCAACGCATTGGCCATTGATTCCAGCGGAATCTATGTAGCGGGCACAACTGATTCCACTGACTTCCCTGTGACCTCAGGCGTGGTGCAACCGAAATTTGGGGGCGGCGGAGCCAATGGCAACAACGATGCGTTTGCTGCGAAGCTCTCATTAGACGGCAGTTCCTTGACGTGGGCTACCTACATCGGGGGCAATGACAGCGACTCGGGACTTGGTCTCGCGGTAGACGCGAACAAGAATGTTTACGTCGTGGGCGAGACGTTCTCCACAAATCTTCCGGTCGTGAATGCCTTGCCCAGCGGCGGCGCTTTGAATCTCGGTAAGAGCACGGACGACGACGATGGATACATCGCGGCGCTCAACTCGACCGCGACCGCCTTCTCGCTATTGAGCTACATCGGGGGTAGCAACGGTGATATCGCCAGCGCTGTGGCCTTGGATGGTTCGGGAAACGTCTACGTCACCGGAGCCACCCTCTCCTCCGATTTGCCGGTTACATCCGGAGTTGTGCAGAGCACTTTGAAGACGGCCACGGCAGGTAATGTTTTTGTCTGCTCGATTGCGGCAAAGAGTTTTACTGCGGCAAATTCGGTTCCAAGTTCGGACCTGGTAGCAAGCATAAACCGAAAGCAGCAGCCGGTGCCGGGTGCACGCCGCACTTTTGCGCCATGGCTGTCGATTCCAGCGCTGGCATTCGTAGTGACTTTCTGGTGCGGCACGAGCTCTCGGCGCGGTAAACTTTTCGGTATTCCCCTTCTCGCTCTTGCTCTCCTAGGATTCATTCTGATGCCAGGCTGCGGTGGTGGAAGCAGCGGCGGCGGGGGAGGTGGAGGCGGAGGAGGTGGTGGCGGCGGGGGAGGTGGCTCGACCAGCAGCTATGTCTACATGACCTACTATGGCGGGAGCAGCGTCGATGTGGGTATCGCCATCGCGGTGGATTCGACGGGCAATGCCTTCGTCACCGGGCAAACGACGTCGGCAGATTTTCCCGTGACGAAGCCGGCCTTCCAATCCAATCTAGGGGGAACCGGAGCCCAAAATGCATTTCTTTTGGAATTAAACCCCACGGCCTCGAAAGCTGAATATGCAACCTACCTGGGTGGCAACGGAATTGAGTTAGGTCTGGGCGTCGCAATCGACGGCAGTGACAATGCTTACCTGACGGGGCAAACCAGCTCTACGAATTTTCCCACCGTCGGTACGACTGAAACTACTCTTAGCGGCCTGACAGACGCTTACGTGAGCGTGCTCAGTCCGGCCGGCAACTCACTTCTATTTTCCACGTATCTGGGCGGCAGCGGACAGGAGGATCAACTGGGGGGAAGCGTCTACGTAGACTCAACCGGAGCAATTTACGTAACGGGGGATACGACCTCAGGCGGAGGAGGCACGACCGCTTACCCACTGGTGAATCCTCTAGATCCAGCCTGGGGCGGCGGCACGACCTGCTTGGATTCAAACAACAATCAAGTGCCATGCCCCGATGCGTTTGTGACTACCTATACTGCCGTGCAGTAGTCGGCAGCCTTCGAATCTCCGGCCGCCTCGCCCTGAGGCGGCCTTGTTTTTTCCGGCACCTGCGATTGGCGTGAGGGGCCACTCTAGTCTAAGATTCTTGTCTGGCGCATTCTGCAGGAGTACTCAGATAAATTGCTTTGCCTTTACCCGGGGAACGGCAGGATTCTTTCCTGTCTGCGTCGGGCAGCGTTTGCGCCGTTGGAGGAATCGAAGGTAGTGAGTTCTCATCCACCCATGTTGAATTCCAGGCAAGTGAGCCGCAGCATCTTATTCGGTCTATTACTATGTATATTCGCCGCGGCTCATTTGCCTCTGGCTGCCGCGCAGACGAACTTCACGCTTTCTGCCTCTACGTTCTCTCCTCCGGCAGGAGTCGATCCCGGCGGCACAGCGACCGCCGTCATCACCGTCAGTCCAGTCGGCAGTTTCGCCGGCACGGTCGCGTTGACCTGCGCTGTCACTTCAAACGAAAGTACGACGACCCTGCCGGTTTGCCAAATCAGTCCTTCCGACGTAACTCCGAGCGCTACCCCGTCTCTGACGGTTACCACCGTGGGTGCAGCGGCAGGCACGTATTCGGTCACGGTGACGGGCACCAGTACCGGTTCCGATAATGAGACTGTCACGCTGTTCCTGAACATCGTGTCGGTTCCGCAGGACTACACCCTGACAGTGTCGACGCCGATCAGCCCAGGGACGGTGTCGGCAGGATTTGGCGCGCAGGCGACGGTCACCGTAACACCCATCTCCAGCTACACCGGAATGGTCACGCTCTCCTGCCTCTCGATTACTCCGCCGGTGACTGCAGCTCCTTTTTGCTCATTCAAGCCTTCGACGGTAGACGTTAACGGCAGCGGAACTCCCACTTCCGTACTGACGGTCTCAACTTTCGGACTCACACAGAATCAGACGAAAAGGACCCGCCCGCGAGTCTTTTATGCGCTCTGGCTTGCGATTCCTGGCCTCGTGCTCGTTGGAATCGGCGCTAGCGGCGGCCGCAGGAAAAAATTGCTGGGACTGCTGTTGCTCATGGTGGTGGCCAGCGGGTTGCTGCTTCTGCCTTCCTGTGGCTCCTCCAAAACACCCACCACTTCCAATAATGCCAACAACCTGGTCACTCCGAAGAACACCTACACGGTTACGCTGACGGGCGTGGACCAGAATGGCGTGTCGCCGAGCAACATTACCAGCACCAGCGCTGCCGCAACCGTCAGCCTTACGGTGAACTGAGACGGGCTTCCAAGATGCGGACGACGGCCTCGCAGCTCTGCACAGTGTCGTCCGACGCTATCGGAATCACGCGCGGGCGGCGGCCATTACGGATGATGCTCGTATTGACGCTCATCATCTGTCCGTTTGCCTTCGCTGCGCTGGCGGGAAGCGGTAAGAGCAAGTCCGCTCCGCCCACCCTCCGCTGGAGCGAGACTCAGCCCGGCTGCACATTCTCCACAACCGAGGATGGTAAATATCACTACGGCCTGTGGTCCGGCGATATTGGGATCGTGCTGACGGTCGACGCGCGCGAAGTGCAAATCATTCGCCATCGCATTGAACCCATCTTTGGAGTCTTCCTGTCGGTTCGTTATCGAGGAACCGGCGGTCTTGACGTGAAGACCGACGAGATTACCCTGCAGTTCATGAAGCATTTCAAGATTATTCAGACCTCACTCGACCCTGAGGACTACACCGAAAAGATTCAAGCCGACGCCGACGCCCTCGATGATGAGGCCAGACGCAACATCGAGAAACATCCCGACCAGAAGCAGGCGCGCGAGGCCCGCTTGCAGGACTATCAGAAATCCGTGAGTGAACTGATCGAGTTCATGACGAAGAACAGCCTGTCGACCGCGCATCTGGACCCCGGCAAACAAGAAGTGAGTGGGTGGGTCTTCTTCAACACGGCAAACAAATGGATCGGAGGATGGAAAACACAAGAGGAATTTGTTCTGCGCCTGCCGATGGACGGGAAGATATTCGAACTCCCTTTCAAGCTTCCACCGAAACCTGGCGAACTGCTGCTCCGAAAACGGGAGTAGTCAAGCTTCTCAGCCTTGAGCTGGAAGCAAGCCTCGTCTACGAAGCGGCGCGGCGGTTTTGCCGCTCCATCTCGGCAGCCTGATGCATGACGATGTCGCGGAGCGAGACCAATCCGCGAAGCTGCTTGCCCTCCACAATTGGCAAGTGCCGGAATCCGAATTCGTGCATGATGAACAGGCACTCTTCCACGCTCTCGTCCACATTCACCGCGCGGGGATTGGCTGTCATTACCTCGGACACGGCGGTATGGCCGGGCGTGCGGCCGGCGGCAACTACGCGGTTCATGATGTCGCGCTCAGAAAAGATGCCAGCTAGCTCGCCGTTGCGAAGCACCGGCAGTGCACCGATATTGTGCTCCATCATGAAACGCGCTGCCTCCAGCACAGTGCTGGCAGCATCAATGGAGTACATTTTGCGGTCTTTTACCAGTTCGCGGAGTGTCAGCATAAACTCCCCCTAGGAATCTCGATCGAGGACTAGACGAGGCGGCTTGGGCCCCCACGGGCCGGCCAATTCGTAGGCGGCAATTACTTTACCACACAAACTTTCACTGCTCGTGCGGCTTCATCATAAAAAATGGCGGCCGTGGAGGGCCGCCAGCCTGTACAGGAAGGGTTCGGGTTAGAAGCGGAATTGCGGTCCCAGGCTCACCCTCAGATTGCTTGTGGAGGTTGTTTCGCGAAGGAACGCGCAAGGGCGCGAGATCACACCCCACGCTCCGGTGTTAGAACTTGGTGATTTACTGTAGGTGGTTCAGGTGAGCCGGGCTCGCATCTGCGCTGTTGTCCCCGCGCGGCTTGATGGACATGATCATATACTCGCGCTCCTTGCTGTCAGCACCTTCCACTCGCAGCAGCATCCGGTTCTTCTCGAGACGGAACTGCGCGTTTTGGCCGATCGGCAGCAGCGTGGAGTGCTTGTCGTCCTTAGGGCGAACGCGGTAGAGCACTTGTTCGGTCTGCACTACGTATTCCTGGCAGAGCAGTTCGTGAGTCTTGCCTTTCTTGGCGTCTTTCGTGTCCGTGCCACATTGAACCGAATCCATTTGCAGGAGCTTCCCATCCTGGTAGGCCTTCAGTTCCTTGGCGTAAGCGGTTGCCGCCAACAAAATCGATGCCAGGACTAGTGATTTGCGATGCATGGAATCCCCCGTGCGTATGAACGCCTACTCGAACGAACCAGCCAATTGCCGCTCAGGTGAGACATCGGCCACATGAATTGTTTCTAATTTTGGCGGCGGTGGTTAGATTACTTCGGTGTCGGGCGGGAGTAACCGCAGAGAGTGTGCGCCAGCAGGCATTGGACGAACGAGCCTCAGCGCTCGATCAAGCCTTCCAGCACCAAGAAGAATGCGGGGTAGGAAATTGCTGCGCACTCGCTGCCGCGTATCAGCGTCTCGCCCTGCGCTCGCAGGGCCGCAATGCTAAAGGCCATCGCGATGCGATGATCGCCGAAAGAGTCCAGTTCCGCGCCGTGAAGCGACTGTTTTCCTGAAATCTTCAAGCCATCATCCCGTTCCTCCACCTTTGCGCCCATGGCTCGAAGATTGTTAGCGATCGATGCGATGCGGTCCGATTCCTTTACGCGCAGCTCCTTCGCATCCCGAACTTCGATTCCCTCTTCCGAATATGGGGCGATTGCCGCCAGCACGGGAATCTCGTCGATCAGGGCCGCCGTGTCGGCCCCGGCGATGGTTGCACCTTTTAGGCGTCCGCCTTCCACCTGCAGAGCACCCACCAACTCGCCGTGAGTCTCTTCCAGTTGCGTCACAGAAATCCGCAGACCCATCTGCATCAAGACATCGAGAAGCCGCGCGCGGGTGGGATTCATGAGCACGTTCGCGACCGTAAGTTGCGAGTCTCGAAAGAGGGCTGCAGCGCAGAGAAAGAACGCCGCGCTGGAGAGATCACCGGGAACTCTAGCCTGGATGCCGCGCATCTGCTGTCCCCCGCGAATGCGGACCTCATTACCATTCTGCTCGAGGTGTGCACCAAACGCGCGGAGCGCTGCTTCGCCGTGGTCACGCGTTCGCAGTGGTTCTGCAATGCACGTTTCTCCATCCGCCAGCAGGCCCGCGAAAAGCAGGCACGTTTTCACCTGGGCGCTGGCTACCGGCATTTTGTAACTGATCGCCTTAAGGTTGCCGCCGCGGATACGCAGCGGGGGGCGACCGTTTTGCGAGCTAATTTCCGCACCCATGGCCGTGAGCGGCGTAATCACGCGTTCCATCGGGCGCCGTGAGAGCGATTCGTCGCCAGCCATTTCACTGACAAATTTCTGCCCCGCTACAATGCCGCTTAACATGCGAATAGTCGAACCAGAGTTGCCGCAATCGAGCGCATGGCTCGCGGAAGTCAACGAGGGCCCGCTTCCCTGAACTTCGATCACATTCTCTGCGCCATCCTTGCGCTCCCATTTCACTCCCAGCGATCGCAGGCATCCCAGCGTGCTGGCGCAATCCGCACCTGTGGAATAATTTTCCAGCCGCGACGGCCCATCGGCGATGGCCGCCAGCATCGCGTAGCGGTGCGAAATTGATTTGTCGCCCGGGAGGCTGACACTGCCGCGCAGGTTGCGCGCCGGGCGCACAGTTATGTGTGATTCGCTTTTCATCGGAGAATGAGCCGAAACTTGCTAGGCCAGAGCCTTGGCCTCGGCAGTAGCCTCGCGCAGAACTTCCGCTGGAATCTCCTTCAGCCTCACGCCGAACTCGAACATAGGGGTTTCCACGCCGCGGCCCCAGCGCGCAGGCTCCCAGTGCGCCCGCACAAATTTCACGTCCGGATGCGCCGTCAGATCGAGCAAAAGCGGAGACTCGCCGCAATAAAACTTCTGCGGATAAGAGACGAGCGGCTTTGCGCCCCAAGTCGCGCCGTCTACGGAACCCAGGATGCTGAGATCGAGCGACTCCTGCTCAATGATCTTGGTTATTTCCAGGGTAAGCAGGAACACGCGACCGGTCGCGCCGCCGATATCGACAGCTGGACCGTCGCCTTTAGCATTCACGACCGTTTTATCGTCCACCAAAACCGTATCTATCATGACGAGAGGATTCTAACAAATCGGGAAGCTATCGTCTCCGAACCAGCGATGAGTAAGGCATCGCACCTGCCACCAAACCAGCGTTGCCAACGTTTCATGAATGACAGGAATTCAGCGTGAGCCTATATTTATTTCCGACATGTCAGCCACCCAAGCGCTCGGGTCTACGATGCAGCAGATGGTCGGCCCTGCTAAGCCAACCTCAGAACGGTTGCTTTGCCTCGATGTTTTCCGCGGTCTTGCCGTCGCGGGGATGATTCTGGTCGACAACCCGGGCAGCGACGACCTTGCCTATTGGCCAATCAAACATGCCGATTGGAACGGCTGGACACCGGCGGACTTCATCTTTCCGTCTTTCCTGTTTCTGGTTGGCATCTCGATGGTGTTCTCTTTCGCCGCACGCCTTCAGCGCGGCGAGTCGCGCAAACAGATCTTGTTTCATGCGTTCAAGCGCAGTCTGATCCTGATCGCCATCGGCCTTTTCGTGAATGCCTCTCCCGTCATTGGTCTGGACCTGCACACCTGGCGCTTCGAAGGCGTGACCCAGCGCATTGCACTCTGCTATTTTGCCGCCGCAGTTCTTGTCTTATGGTCAGGACGCCGCGGAACGCTGATTACTATTTGCACTTGTCTGCTCGGCTATTGGGCCTTGCTGCGGTTCGTGCCTGTGCCAGGCTTTGGCCGACCAGCCGAGTCCATCCCGTTCATGGATCCTGATCGCAACCTTGTCGCGTGGCTCGACCGCAAACTTTTCATGGGACATCTTTACAACGGAACTCGCGATCCGGAAGGGATCCTCAGTACGATTCCGGCCATTGCTACGACGTTGATTGGAGTTCTGACGGGCTACTGGCTACGCTCAAAGAGGAGTTCAGCTGCGAAAGCAACCGGCATGGCGTGCGCTGGCATTCTAGGCCTGGTCGCCGGGGAGATCTGGAACCTCTGGTTCCCTATCAACAAGAATCTTTGGACCAGTTCATTCGTGCTTTTCAGCGGCGGCTTCGCGCTGGTCTTCCTCGGACTTCTCTACTGGATACTGGAGATCAGGAAGTGGAGCGGCATCTGGACTACGCCGATCCTCGTCTTTGGAATGAATGCGATTGCCGGCTTCGTTGCCGACTCATTCGTCTACGGCCCGGGCTACTCGTTCACCGTGAAGGGCCCCAATGGGCCGGTAATGTGGCACGACGCGGCCCAAGCCAGGCTGGTGTCTCTGGGCGCAAGCGCGCCCAATGCTTCGCTGATTTATTCTCTTGCAGCTGTTTTCTTCTGCTGGATCCTGCTGTGGTTCCTCTGGCGGAAACGGATTTTCCTCAAGGTGTGACCGCCAGTTTCACTCCGACGGGTGTGGCCCAGTAAAATCGGCACAGCACGGCTTTTCCACGGGCTTGAATTCCATGAGTTCGATTCGTGTGAAATCAGAATCGAACAGATTCAGTTGCCACTTGCCGTCTTTGCCCATCTGGGCTTTCTCCTCTCCGTGCGGCGTCCAGCCATGCGCTTCCAACATAGCCTGCGCTTTCTTCATGTCGACCACGCCCAGTGAGATATGATTCATGACGCCCGTCACCTGCAAGTCAGGATGCGGAGGCTGGTTCAGCATATATTCCAGCCAATCGGTGCCGTCGGGAACCTGCATCGCGACCCAGTCGGTCTGGCCAGGCTGCATTCCCCCGTGCCAGTACAGACGAAAGCCAAGCAGGTCGCGGTAGAAATGATCTTCGGCGTCGCGGTTGTACACCAGAAATCCCGCATGAATCATGTGTCTCGAAATAGCAGACTCCTTCGGTGATGCGGATTCTTTGGTTTTGCCCCGCTCGACAAACTCAATACGATGCCCTTCCGGGTCGATCACATAAAAACTCAAGCTATGGTCAGAGTGCCCCTCGATGGCTGGCGCCTGCACTCCGTTCGCTATCAGATATTGACGGAGCTTGATGATATTGTTGGTGGCGAAAGCAATATGATTCAGCCGGTCGGTAGCATTGGGGTCGGGCGCGGAACTGAATCCGACCCACTGCCGGCCGACAATATAACGCTCGATCTCATCGGCTTCGACCGGCTTGGCGGAAGCCAGGCCCAGAACCCCGCCGTAGAGCTGCATCACTCCGTCCGGCGATGTGGTGTAAAAGCAAACGTGATCGATCCCGAGAATACGCGGCCGCTTCGCAGTCTGGGTTTGCGAGTAAAGCGGCAAGACGAATACGAGGGTCGCAATCGCGGCAGCGATTTTTTTCATAGCGCTCTGATTCTACTGTGATACAAACTCGCGTGGCCTTTTAAATTCCGTCCAGAAACTCACGCAGCAGCTTAGCCGTTTCGACCGGCTGCTCCCACGCTGAGTAGTGGCCCGCTTTCGGGATCACGCGCAACTGGCTATTGGGGATGTGTTGGCGCATCAACTCGGCTTCGTTCACCCCGGTAAGGATGTCTTCGTCTCCCGTTACAACGAGAGTGGGCACATTGATTGTCTTCAATGTATCGACGGAGTCCGGACGTTCGGCCATGCCGCGTTGCACTTGTGCGACGTCTTCGGCCGACATTTTCCGCATCATGCGGAGTACACCTTCGATCAGATCAGGGCGCGCCTCTTGCGTGCTTTTACCCAAGAGCCGTGGAATCATGCTCTCGAAGAAGGGTTCGGTGCCGCGCTCAATGACATCATTCGCAGCCTGCAGGCGAGCGGCCCGGGCGTCCGGAGGATCGGCAGGCGCTTTCGTGTTGCACAGACCAAGCGCGGCGACGCGCCCCCGATATTTTCTCCAGAAGTCGAAGAGTGCATACCCGCCAATCGAAACCCCTATCAGAGGAGCCCGTCCGACTTCGGCATCATCCATCACGCGCGAGATGTCGGCGGCGTGTTTGTCCATGCTGGCCGGGCCTTCGCCAACTTCTGAGTCTCCATGACCACGCATGTCGGGGAAGATGACGCGGTAGCGCGTGGCTAGACTTTCCGCCGCGGGCAGCCAAAATTCATGATTCACAGGAAACGGGTGCAGGAGAATTACAGGAGGGCCTTCACCCAGGGCACGATAAACAATTTTTGCTCCATCGCTTCTGATTTCCTGCAAAGCAGAGGAATGCATTCAGCCACTGTAACCGATTTATGCCCTAGCGGCTGCCGAGCGCGGCATAAAAATCGACAAGATTTCCATCCGGATCGCGAAAGTAAATGGATCGAGTTCCCCAAGGTTGGGTGGTGGGCGGCTTGACCCATGTTCTCACGAGACTCTGCAGTCGAGTGTATTCTGCATCGACGTCTGCGACCTCGAATTCCAGGATTGCGCTCTTGTTCCTCCCCGCATCGGTCGAGCCGGGAATATATCTTTCCTGGGCCGCCGCCGAAAATATGGCGAGCACTCCCACACCCGTGTGGAATTCGGCGTAATCTTCACCGGACCTCTGTGCTTTGAGTCCGAGAATGGGCTCGTAGAACTGAACGAGATGGTTTACGTTGTCGGTAATCAGACAGGTGTGCATCAGTCTCGGGATGTGGCTTGCCTCTGAGGACGAATGGTCCTCCACAGGCGCAGTCGCCCACAGTCCTGCAATACCCAGTGTGAGGCCAATTGCCAGGGACCAGGCGCGAGTAGTCATTATGGTGGCCCTCCGGGAAAGACTGTTCACCTGCTAGAGCTTATGAAGAAGTCGCACGCGCACTCGTGGGAGCCGCCAAGAGCAGCGGCTCTTCTGGCATGACGATCCAGGCGATGGGATAAGAGATCAGGCCGATGCCCGTCATGAAGGAAGTGATCAGCCACACCACGCGGACGACGGTCACGTCGACGTCAAAGTATTCGGCAACTCCGAGGCAGACTCCGGCAATCTTTCGTCCCTGCCTCGGACGAACCAGGCGCTTGCGTGCCACCGAAGCTCCGACGCGTGTGCCGCAATAAGCGCAAACGGCCGCATCGTCCTGAATCACTTTGCCGCAATAGTTGCAGTACATGCTCTCCCTCTCTTTTCCCAGTCTCACCTGAGAGACCCGTGGCTAAAACACAGTACGCAATTGTAAGCTGAAAGTTCCCGCTATCGCCCAGGAACATTCCCTTCGCCTTGCGCCAAGCTAACACCGTCCGACCCTGCGCGAGGCGTTGAGGATCAAAGGGGACTTCACTCCCGGTACGCTTCTCTAATATGTTCGCGGGCCTTTTCCGCAGGAGGAGTGCTGGCGTTCTCGGCGAGGACGGTCTCATACTTCTTCATCGCCAAGTCGCGCCTCTGGAGCAGATCGTACATTTCGCCGGCGGCGAGGTTGGCTTTCTGCAGCGTTTCGGGATCGGGGTCCGAAGCTGTACCGACCAATTCGTATGCCGCGGCCGCTCCGGAGTAGTCCTTCTGGCTGCGCAATAATTCGCCTAAACCCCAGGCGGAAATCTCATAATACAGAGCGCCATACTTGCCTTCGTGGCCGCTTTGCCAGACCCTGCGATAGGCGGCAGCGGCCTCGGTTGGATGGCCGGCGGCACGCAACAGATTAGCCTCTTCGAGCGGGAACAAGTAATTCCTGGGATAACGGCCAGCGAGATCGCGCATGAAGACGCGCGCCTCGTCGTAGCGATGTTCTCGGCGCAGGAACAGGGCCAGAACAACTTTCGCGTCGACGCTATTTTCACCTCTGCTATCGGCGACCTCATGCAGGTATTGCAGACCTTTTTCCTTACTTCCGCTCAGACCCACGAGCGCCACGGCCGCTTTCACGCTCCACGGTAGACTGCCCATCACGTAATTGTGCGTGCCCACCACCAGCTTGGCGTCAATGTAGTTTGGATCGAGTTCCAGCACGCGTTCGTGATCGTGACGCGCGCCAACAGCATTGCGCAGGGCGGAAAACCAGGCCCTCTCCACCAACGCGGTATAGAGCGAGAACTGCGCCCGAGTGACGCCGCGGGCGTATAACGCCTCCACGTTATTAGGAGCGGTTTTGAGTTCTTGCTCTTCGAGGTTCTCCGCGCGCTCGACTAACTGTTTAATTTGCTCCTTCACCTTGGGATCGGCAGATCGGTGGGCTTGGCCGATAAAGCTGTCACTGGCGTACTCGCCGGTATTCATCGCTCCCATGCTATAGAGCTCGCGCATCAGGACCGCAGACAGCAGGTGATTCACCGCAGAAGGGTCGTCGGGGTGATGATCGAGCACTTTTCCGAACTCCTGAATCGCCCGATCATAGTCCATGTTGTAGAAATGATCGAAGGCCATGTCGAGCAGAGGATCATGGGCGGCTGGAACCACGGCGATTGCTGAGAGGGTTGACGTGCTGGTTCCGGTTACAACGCGCGTTTGGGTGCGGGCTTGACGGGGAAGCGAGCAGAGGCTGGCGATCAAGAATAGTGTGCCGCAAAGCAGGCGTCGCGCGAATGTCCGACTCAACTGCATCCCCAAGTTTCTAGCCTTGACTCTCAGTTTAACCGAAGTTTCAGATAGCAGACCGTGCGAAACGAAGTTCCTCGCAGAAACGAAAGACGAACCCATGACGGTATGCGAGACATGCCAGAATTCGATCACGGAATCCGCGACTGGATCCAGAATTTCGCGGGACGCAAACGGCACTGAGATGACATGAGTAACTGGGGCATCTTTACGCGAGCTGGCGAGTAATAATTGCGCGGAATTCTGCGTGATAACGCAAGGGTGAACCTGCAAGTACATGAGTTGAAAACCGCTTAGTCGTGGAAGTCCTTTGGCCGTTAATTTGCGTTATTCCCAACAACGTCCCGAAGAGCTTTCTCGTTATGACTGAAGTAGTTCACGATGCGCCGCAGGAATTTTGGAGTCCACCAAATGTCGTTGCTCCTCCGTCGCAGGCTGCACTCCCCCCTGTAGCCTGCGACGGGATGGCGGATGCTTGTTCCAATTGTGGCAGCGAGTTCATGATTGGTGCGAGATTTTGCCATACCTGCGGACTACGCCGCCCCGTATTGACCACCTCCCCCATTGCTGTCAAAACCGACGCGGAAGTCATGGCTGGTCTTTGGGCCAAGAACGTAACGTGGGTAAAAACCGGGGTCAGCTGGGCTGTCGACACCTGGCACGAAATTCCCTTCCCCAATTGGCTGCACTATTTGCACTTCCATGAGATCAAGCGCTGGGTAGGCCTGCCTACCGCAGCGCTGATCGCTTTCTTCATTGGCTTGGGCTGCGTCGTGGGAGCCATTGGGGTCAGCCTCTTCTACAAGGCATCCAATCTGGCGGAATTTCAGGCGATCCAGATGTGGCGAGTGGAGTGGCTGCTCGCGGCGACCGCTTCCTTTGTCGCCGGAATCCTACTGAAGAGACCTTCCGACAACTAATCGCAGTTTAGGATTCGCTTCCCGAACCTGCCGCGCGCCGCTGCTGGTTCATGCGGTAAAGATGGTGGACTGGTCCGGTTCCTCGCCCCAAGGGATGTCCGGCTGAGATCGCTGCGGTCACATAAGTCTTGGCAAGAAGAGCGGCTTCGGCCAGGCCGCGATCCAGGGCAAGGTGGCAGGCCATGGCGGTAGCAAAGGCGCAACCCGTTCCGTGGGTGGAATTCGAGCGCTGCCGCTCCGCTCTGAAGACTTCCTGTTCGATACCGCGTTTGGTAACAAAGCTCAGGAGGTCGATGGCTTTCTCCAAATGCCCCCCGGTGACAACGACCGCCAGCGCACCCATCTCATGGAGTTTGCTGGCCGCCGCCCGCATTTCGTCCAGATCGGTAACCTTTAGCCCAGTGAGGACGGCAGCTTCATCCACGTTAGGGGTGACAACGGCGGCCAGTGGGATCAATTTTTCGATGAGCAGCTTGGTTCCGGGACGATCCAAGAGGTCGGCCCCGGAGGAGGACTTAAGTATGGGGTCGAGCACTATATTGGGTAATTTCGACTTGCCTTTACGCTCAGCGAGGAAGTCAGCCACCGCCTGGACCACCTTCCCCGTCCCCAACATCCCGATGTGGACAGCTGCAATGGAAATATCCGCAGCCAGCTCCTCCAGAGTTTGAGCGATTAGACCGGGGTCGACGGACTCTACCCGGCAAACGCCGCTGGTCGATTGGACGGTGATGGCCGTAATGCACGCAACCCCGTAGCACCCGTGAGCGGCGATAGTCTTGATGTCGGCAGTCACACCAGCTCCCGAGGAGGGGTCGAAGCCCGCGATCGTCAATACGACTGGAGGGGTTTCAGCCATTACTTTTCCGCACCAGGCTCTCCAACGAACGAAAGAAATAAAAATTGGCCCTAGCAACCTTGTACCTAAAATGCTGGCAATAAACAACTTATAAAGAAAATGCTTCTAACTAACTGAATCTATTGGAGATGAAAATTGTTCCCCAGGTGCGGGATCTCACGGAGTCACTTACTTATAAACAGTTAACTATATTGTTTTGATAGATATCATGCGTCTTTCTTATGATTAACAAGAAGTTACGTAAGATATCGATTACTACGAGATCACTATAGGTCACGTACTTTCGGGTTGACAAGAGCCAACCAGCCCACTACGATTTACAGACCGTTAACGAGAAAACCTAGCTAGGACGACTTTTTGAGTATGCGAGGAGAACTGAATGCGAAGACGTATAGCTCATGGACTGATGATCGGTCTAATGATCATCGGCCTGCGAGCGGCTCAGGGCCCGAACAACTCGGAGGCCAGTTCCGCGCCAACTAGCCCACCGCAAAATAAGCCCGAAATCCGCAAGCAGGTCGGCAAGGGTCAACCGTATCAAGTTGGGACCGCTTCTTGGTATGGAGAGTATTTCGAAGGCAAGCCCACCGCCAGCGGCGAAGATTATGACATGTACGACATGACCGCTGCCCACCCCACGCTTCCCCTTGGGAGCTATGTGCGGGTCACCAACCTGCACAACGGTAAAGCGGTAGTGGTGAAGGTCAACGACCGGGGTCCGATCGTGCCTGGCCGGATTATCGACTTGTCCTATGGAGCCGCCCAAGCTCTGCAGTTCGAACACAAAGGGCTGCAACGGGTTCGTTTGGATCTGGTAAAACCCCGGACACAACACCGGCAGATCTACGAAACCGTGGCCTACAATCACCCCTTGGCGGAAATCCGCTAAACCCTTAAACTGCTAGGGATGCAGGCAACTCTGCCCCACCTCGTCCCTGGCAGCCGTTCAAACCCGAATAATTCGCGAAGCACTGATCCGCGCCAGAGGCTGATCGTTGCCCTCGACGTATCCACGGCGGTGGCCGCACGAAAAATCGTGGCCGCGGTCGGGGATTCGGCACTGACTTATAAAGTTGGCATGCAGCTGTATACCGCCGAAGGTCCGCAACTGGTGCGGGATTTGGTGTCTTCAGGACGCCGAGTGTTTCTCGACCTGAAGTATCACGACATTCCGAACACCGTGGCGACGGCGGTACACGAAGCGGCGCAGCTGGGTGTGAGCATGCTGACGGTTCACGCCTCCGGCAGCCAGAGAATGCTGCGCGCCGCGGTGGACGCCGCGCGAACCGTGAATCCCTCATTGATCGTGCTAGGTGTTACCGTGCTCACCAGCATGGACGAAAACGATCTGGAAAAAATCGGCGTTCCCGGAACCGTCACCGACGAAGTGCTGCGGCTGGCAAGACTCGCGCTGGCGGGTGGATGCCAGGGGATTGTCACATCCGCTCGCGAGGCTGCGAAGCTGCGCGCGGAATTGGGAGATGAGTTCGCCCTCGTGACTCCCGGCGTGCGGCCCGCGGGCTCCGGCCACGAAGATCAGGTCCGCGTCGTCACCCCGGCCGAAGCGATTGCCGCCGGAGCCAGCCACATCGTGGTGGGACGACCTATCACCGGAGCAGCCGATCCGGCAGCGGCAGCGCGTGCGATTCTCGCCGAGATCGATTCCTAGCCGCATGACGATCCTGGTCACCGGTAGCAGTGGTCACTTAGGCGAAGCAGTGGTCCGCACGCTAAGGGACGCCAACCGCGAAGTCATCGGCCTCGACATTGTTCCTTCGGAGTTCACTGACGAAGTCGGGTCTATCGTCGACCGGAATTTCGTTAGGCGATGTATGAAGGATGTCAACACAGTCCTCCACACCGCGACCCTGCACAAGCCGCACGTCATCACGCACAGTCGGCAGAGCTTTGTCGACACCAACATTACGGGCACGCTTAATCTGCTGGAAGAAGCCGTGCTGGCCGGGGTCCGCTCCTTCGTCTTCACCAGCACCACCAGCGCTTTCGGCAGCGCCCTTACGCCACCAGCGGGAAGCCCCGCAGCCTGGGTGACTGAGGACGTCGCACCCGTACCCCGCAACATTTACGGCGTAACCAAAACAGCGGCCGAGGACTTTTGTGAACTCTTCCACCGCAAGCTTCGACTGAACTGCTTGATCCTGAGAACCTCACGCTTTTTCCCGGAAGAGGATGACCGCAAAGAAACGCGGGAAGCGTACGACGATGCCAATGTCAAGGCAAACGAATTCCTCTACCGGCGCGTCGATCTCGAAGATGTGGTGAGCGCTCACCTGCTCGCTATCGAGAAGGCCCCTGTCATCGGCTTCGGCCGATACATCGTCAGCGCGACTACCCCGTTCACGCGGGACGATCTGCCCGAGTTGCGCTCCAACGCGCCCGCGGTGGTCCGGCGCAGGATTCCAGAATACGAGGCCGAATATGCCCGTCGCGGGTGGAGGATGTTTCCCGGCATCGATCGCGTGTATGTGAACGAACGCGCCCGGAACGATCTTGGCTGGAAACCACGATACGACTTCAGGTACGTTCTCGATAAGCTGAAGGCTGGCGCGGATCCGCGCAGTCCCCTGGCGCGAGAAGTCGGATCAAAGGGCTATCACTCAGAAACATTTGCGGAAGGACCGTTCCCCGTCGAATGAGTTCTTTTAGCTTGCGCGTCGATTATTGCGCCGCTGCCGCAGCGGTCTTGCGTAAGTCTTCCGCCGATCCCTGCAAAAGATTCCTCAGCACTGCCACCTCCGCCACAATCCCGGTGTGCAGCGCCGGATCCACATCCGGCGCAAACAAAGGGGAGTGATTCGACGGCAGCATCGTTCCGGAAGCTTTGGCTTGTGCGAACTTCTGCGGGTCTGCGCCACCGAGGCTGAAGTAGAAGCCCGGAATGCCCTGCGCGGTGAAAAAGGAGAAGTCCTCCGAAGGCGTGATCGGTTCCTCGATCACAACGTTGTCCTTACCCAGCGCCGATTCGAGCACGCTCCGCATCCGCTGCGCCAGCACTGGATTGTTGTATACCAAGTCGGTCCCTTCGTACTGGTCGATCAGCGGTGGCCGCGGCGCATTTCCCGCTTCAGCCTCGGCATTCGTAATGCGGGAGATCGCCGCCAACACTTGTTTGCGCACTTCCGTGTTCCTGGTGCGCACGGTCAAGCCCATCTCCGCCTGATCCGGAATGATGTTGTTCTTGGTTCCAGCCTGTACATAGCCCACAGTCACCACCGCCATTTCGCCCGGCTTTACTTCCCGCGACGTAATGGTTTGCAACGCCAAGATGGTTCGCGCGGCAATCACGATCGGATCAATCGCCGTCTGCGGCGCCGACCCATGCCCGCCTTTTCCGTAAATTGTGATCCGCAGCGAATCTGCATTCGTGTTGTAAACGCCGGGCGTAATTCCCACCATTCCAGCAGGAAGGGTATTACCCACGTGCATCGCTATAGCCACGTCCGGCTTGGGAAAGCGCGTCAACAAGCCGTCCGCAAGCATTGCCTTCGCGCCTCCGATCGTTTCTTCCGCCGGTTGCCCAATCAGCACGAGAGTGCCATGCCAAGTATCTTTGCTGTGGGCCATGATCGCAGCCGTACCAACAATCGCCGCCATGTGCAGATCGTGTCCGCAGGCATGCATGACCGGGACATCGCGACCAGCATCATCTTTCGCGCGAACCTTGCTTGCATAGGGGAGGCCAGTCTTTTCTTCGACTGGCAGTGCGTCGAGTTCGGTTCGCAGCATGACGGTCGGGCCCGCCCCGTTTTTCAGGATGGCGACAATCCCCGCGCCTCCGACATGCTCCGTCACTTCATAGCCGAAGCTACGCAAACGACTAGCTAACTTCGCCGCAGTTTGGCTTTCGTGTGCTGAGAGTTCCGGATGCTCGTGCAGATCCAGATAGAGAGCGTGGGCCTCGGGATAAACCTTTTCTACTTCCTTCGATGCCGAGTTCTGAGCCTGAGAGGAAGCCACTAGAGACACTAAAACGAAGAGACTCGCCAGTTTCATGGTGCACGGATGATAGCGCACGAGTCCTATCGGGCGGTAGAAGGCCGGAGATGGTCTTGGCGGGCGCTAAGCTTTAAACCGAGGTTCCAAATCCGACGAACGCGAAGCTTTCATCCTTCAATTCGCATTTTTCCTCTATGCGACCGGGTGTACAATCTCCATAGAAAGCACTGGTAAGCGCCGCTTCGTTATAGGCCCGAGGTGCTAATGAACGTCCACATCAGTTACCGGCTTCATAAAACTCCCGCCGTCGAAAAAGATATCCAACATCAGATTGAAAAACTGCGGAAACGGCTTCAGGTGTTCCGTCCGGAACTAATCCATCTCAAAGGCATGGTGGAGGAGGTCTCTGCCCGCGAAGGAACGAGCGTGTCGCTGAATTTGCGCCTGCCCTCGGGACAGATGGCCGCCCAAAGCAAAGCTTCGACCGCCGAAGCCGCAGTAAAGAGCGCGTTCGAGGATTTGCTGCAACAGGTGAACAAACATAAGCAACAGCTCCGTTCGACCCACAAATGGACGCGCCGGGGAAAGGACGCTTCAGGGCGCCGCAATCTTCCTGTGCCCTTCGAGGAAACTCTGGCCGTGGTCTTTCCTGCTACCGTCTCAGCCGAAGATGTGCGTTCTTATGTCAACGTGAATCTTCCTCGCCTGGAACGTTTTGTGGAGCGCGAGATTTACTTCCGCGAAACCGCCGATCAAGTGGCTCGGGATTCGATCAGCACAGACGAGGTGATAGACGAAACGATCGCGGCCGCACTCGGAGGTAACGGCGAAAGGCCCGGACGTGAAAAACCGGAGCGGCTGGCCTTGGAACCTTGGCTCTACCGGCTGGCCCTAGATGCGCTCGACGAACTCTCCCGCCCGGAGGGAACGAATGGCGGCGCCATTCGCCTGGAAGAATCCGCCCGGCAGCCCAACGTCAAGGCCAGTGACGAGCCCGAATTGCAATTCCATCAGCCGGACGAAGCGATCACTGAGGAGACCATCATTGCGGACGATCGCGTGGCGACGCCCGAACAGATCGTTGGCTCCGACGAGATGATGCGCTTGATCGCAGCCGCCCTGCGCGATGTGGCTTCGAACCATCGCGAGGCTTTCATTTTGCACGCCATCGAAGGCTTCGGCATCGACGAAATTTCCGCTATCACCGGCATCCCGCCGGACCGCGTATTGCACTCGATTTCTGCCGCGCGCGACCACCTGCGCAAATCACCCCAGTTTGTCGGTCAATTCAAGGGGCGGTTCGCGCCCACGGGGACCGCGTAGATCCAATTCATTGGGAAAGGAAGTGGGACAGCGAATGATCACCCGCGAACAAATTCAGGAACTGGCGCAATTTGAAGATCAGGGAGCCTGCGCTCTAAGTTTCTACTTTCAGCCCACGGCGCCACGCAATAAAGCTCACAAGGAAGAAACAATTTTGACCAAGGATCTTGCCCGGGAGGCGTTGCGACGGGTGCAAAGTAAGAACAAAAATAAAGAGGAAAAAGAAAAGTCCGAATCCGTGCGAGCCGATATTGACCACATCCTACGCTTGTCGCAGGATCTGCGGGGCAACGGCACGCATGCCAAGGCGGTCTTCGCCTGTGCCGCACAAGACTTTTGGCGCGAGTATGATCTTCCGCCACAACTCGACGGCACGCAACTTCTGGTGAATCGTCACTTTCACCTGAAGCCTCTGGCCCACCTGCTGGGAGCATTCCCTAGCCTGGGCGTTGTACTGCTCGATCGCCAGCGGGCGCGGTTGTTTGATCTGCGTCTCGGCGAGTTGAACGAACAACTGGATTTTTTCCATCCGCTTCCCCGTCGTGGCCGCGGCGACGGCTTCGCTGGGTATGACGGAGGCCACGCCGAGCGTCGTGTCGCCGACGAAGCCCGCCATCATTTCAAAAATATCGCGGAGGTACTGAAGAACGCCCTGGAAAAACATGTTTTCGAAAAGTGGATCGTGGGCTGCCAGGATACTCACTGGTCCCAATTCCAGCCCCTGTTGCATTCCGACGTTGCGCAGCGGTTGCTGGGCCGCTTTTCTGCCGAAGTCACACATGTAGGCCGGGATGAAATCCGATCGCAAGCCGAAAATATCTTCGCCACCTGGCAGAAGAAGCGCTGCAGTGAAGTGGTTCGCGAAACCATCGGCCAGGCTCGGAGCAATGGTCGCGGCGTAACCGGATTGCGGCGCGTGCTGCGCTCCCTGGAGTTGGGCGAGGTACAAACCCTGCTGATTGGGGATCACTACGTTGCTCAAGCCGTAGAGTGCACCGGCTGTGGCCATCTCGACGCTCACCTCGTGAACTTCTGCCCGATCTGCGGCCGGGAAACTCGCGAGCTCGTTGACGTTGCCGAAGCGATTCTGCCGTGGGTGATCCGCCGCGATGTCGAAATGTTCTACGTAAAGGACGATCCCGAACTCGACGCTGTCGGAAACATTGCCGCTCTCTTGCGCTTCCGCTCCACGCAGAGCAACAAGATCCATTCCATCGCCGAAGCTGGGGACAAACTCTCCTTGGGGCGCCAAGCTGGACGAGTAGGCCGTTACCGCGGACTAGCCAATGGTTGATTTTGTCAGATGATCAATCCGGGAAGGCGCCAGTCCTTGTCGCGATCGGTGCGAGCCTGCCGGAGGGGTGGGGCTTTTGATGATTCAGGCGAAGAACTCAGGCTTAAGGACTACAGGGACGCCATGCCGCGTGATATGCTTCCCGCTTTCATACACGCAGGAGGCACATGCCATTCTCTCGCCGCGATTTTGTTAAGACCTCAGTGCTGGGAACAATTGCCGCCGGAATAGGAACGCCCGCCAAAGGTGAAAACGCTGAACCAAATGCTGCTTCGCAGCAACGGGATGTTCAAGCGGGTTCATACAAGCGACCCATCATTGTTTGTGCGAATAACGGATATGCATACCTTGAGAATGCTTTCGCTTTCCTGAAAAGCGGAGGCGACACACTCGATGCCGCCCTCAAAGTGGTGAAAGGTCCGGAAGACGATCCCAATGACGATACCGTCGGCCTCGGCGGAATTCCGAACGAAGAAGGCGTAGTTGAACTCGACGCCTGCTGTATGCATGGACCCACGCGTCGCGCCGGCTCGGTCGGCGGCGTGCGCAACATCAAGAACGTATCGCTGGTGTCGAAGGCCGTGATGGAGCACACCGGACACGTCATGCTGGTTGGCGAGGGCGCCGAACGATTTGCCGTGGCCGTTGGCTTTCCCCGCGAAAACCTGCTCACCGAACGTTCCCGCAAGATCTGGTTGTTGTGGAAGGAATTTCACTCGACCGACGACTGGTGGGGACCTGGCCTCGCCGATCCGCACTGGCAGCCGCCTGCGACCGATCCCTCGATCAAGGACAAGCCGCAGTCCGAACTGCGGCGAGAGAGAATCCAGAACCTGCAGGCACGCGCCGCCGATCTCGGCATCAAACCGGAAGAGCAATGGTCGGCTGTCCGCAAAGTTTTGTTTCCTCCAACTGGCACGATCCACTGCTCTGCCCTGAACGAAAAAGGCGAGATCTCCGGCTGCACCACGACTAGCGGGTTGGCCTTCAAACTTCCCGGACGTCTCGGCGATTCGCCCATCATCGGGGCAGGTTGCTATACCGATCAAGATGTGGGATCCGCGGGCGCGACCGGCAGCGGCGAAGAGAATATCAAAGTCTCCGGCGCACATACGATCGTCGAGAACATGCGCCACGGCATGTCGCCCCACGAAGCGGGAATGGAGGCGCTCAAGCGCATCGTCCGCAACTACAGCGGCGACACGAACAAGCTACGCTTTCTCGACATGACGTATTACATTCTACGAAAAGACGGCGCTTACGCCGGTGTATCCCTGTGGGAGGGATATTCGAAGGGCCATCCGCACAAGATTGCCATCCACGATGGCAACTTGCGGGCTGAGGCGACCGTGAGCCTGTTCAAGGGATATTCGCAGGAGTTCCCGCCATTCCCCGAGATCCCCGAGGATCTGAAGAAGGGTTCGGAGTATCTGAAATAGCCAATCGCTACGCGAACCTCACCTTCACATCCGGCCCTTTCTCCAGGTGAATGCTTTCGATGAAGCGCACCTTGCCGGTCTGATGGGTAAGGATCACGGAAGACGTCCGCGTGCCTTCGCCGAAGAAGCGGACGCCTTTGAGCAGCGCGCCGTCGGTAACCCCGGTTGCGGCGAAGATGAGTTGCTTGCCGGGAGCAAGATCTTCCGCTTCGTAAATGCGATTCTTGTCTTTAATGCCCATTCGAGCGAGGCGCTCTTCCTGATCGGGCTTTACCACCAGGCGCCCCAGCATGTATCCGTTGAGGCAGCGAATTGCGGCGGCGGTAATTACGCCCTCCGGCGCGCCCCCTGAGCCCATGACCGCATGCACGCCCGTTCCGATCACGGCCGCGGCTATGCCCGCGGAAAGGTCACCATCGCCGATCAGACGAATGCGGGCACCGGCGACGCGTATGTCAGAGATCAATTTCTCGTGGCGCGGACGATCGAGCACGATCACCACCAGGTCTTCCACGTCACGCTCTAATCGTTTGGCAATATTCTTCAGATTGTCGGCCACCGGCGCATCCAGTTCGACCGCATTCTTGCAGGATGGTCCGACCACAATCTTCTCCATATAACAGTCGGGGGCATTGAGCAGGCCTCCGCGTTCTGAAGCCGCGAGTACAGTGATCGATCCGGGCGCCCCGGTGGCGCATAGGTTTGTGCCCTCGAGCGGATCGACGGCGATATCGACCTCAGGCACTTCGCGACCGTCGGGAAATTCGGCGCCCACTTTTTCCCCGATATAGAGCATGGGAGCCTCGTCGCGCTCGCCCTCGCCAATGACGATGGTTCCACGCATCGGGATGCAGTCCATGGATTGCCGCATCGCCTCGGTCGCCACCTCGTCGGAGAGCTTGCGCTCGCCCTGCCCCATGGTGCGGGCAGATGCGATGGCTGCCACTTCGACGACACGTAGGAATCGCGACGCGAGATCGCTTTCGATGTTTTGGCCAAAACTCCGGGCTTTATTTTCTGGTCGAGTTTGCGTAACCATAGAAGCCTCCCAAGAGCCATGACTGGCATGGCCACCCACAACGGCACCGCGCATAATGCTCCATCGGAGAAGTCCCCGTCAAGCAGAACAACGCTGTAGAGCCAGCGGGATTGGGCTGGGCGTTTCCACACGTAGCGGGTCTGCGCTCAGAACAGGGCCGAGATGTTGAGAGACCCAACAGTAAAGAGGAAAAGAACGCTTATCGCAATCCAAATACGCGCTACGGGTCGCAATCCGCCCGTGGTATTCTCTTACCCCTGAATCGGAACCAGCCCATGCCCGAAACTCGCCCGCTGACCTTGCTCTGCGTCACGACCTACGAAAAAGGCCAGGAGTTTATGCGGGAGTGCAAGCGCTCGGGCTGTCGTGTCTTTCTGTTGACTGCGGAAAAGCTGCGCGATGCCGATTGGCCTCGCGAAAGCCTGGAAGACATCTTCTATCTTCCTGCTGAACTTCCACTTGCGGATATTGTTAAGGCAGTCACGCACCTGGCCCGGACACAGAAAATCGATCGCATCGTGGCACTCGATGAGTACGATATGGAAACGGCCTCCACTCTGCGCGAACACCTGCGCGTTCCCGGCATGGGGCTGACGACCATGCGCTATTTCCGCGACAAGTTGGCCATGCGCATGCGCGCTTTGGACCGCGGCGTGCGCGTCCCGGATTTCGTCCCTGTCTTCCATCACGAAGACATTCGTTATTACCTCGATCATGTTTCGGGCCCGTGGGTGCTGAAGCCGCGTCAGGAAGCCTCGGCAATCGGAATCAAGAAGATTCACGTAGCAGACGAACTCTGGCCGATTCTCGAACAATTGGGAGAAAAGCAGTCAGCCTATCTCTTGGAAAAGTTCGTTCCCGGCGAGGTTTATCACGTTGATTCGGTCGTCTCCGAGAATGAGGTTGTCTTCGCGAACGTCAGCAAGTATGGCAAGCCGCCTATGAATGTAGCGCAGGGAGGCGGAGTTTTCACCACGTTCACGGTACCTCGCGGGAGCGATGCCGAGACCGGCTTGCGTCAGATCAACCGCGATTTAATTGCCGCGCTCGGACTCGTGCGCGGCGTAGCCCATGCCGAATTCATTCAGGCATACGCGGACGGAAATTTCTACTTCCTCGAGTGCGCGGCTCGTGTCGGAGGAGCTTACATCAACGAGATGGTCGAGGCAGCTACAGGCATCAATCTCTGGCGGGAGTGGGCTCGGATCGAGATTGCCGGAGGAGACGGAACCTACAAACTTCCGCCTGCTCGAGAGGAGTATGCGGGTGTGATTCTTTCGCTGGCTCGCCAGGACGATCCGGATACTTCGAGCTACAACGATCCCGAAGTGTTCGTGCGAATCAAGAGGCACCATCACGCAGGATTGGTGTTGCGGTCGACTGACCCGCAGCGCCTGCCGGCGCTGCTGGAAAGCTACGCTGAGCGATTCGCGCGTGAGTTTCTTGCCGTCGAACCGCCGCGGGAAAAGCCAACTGCGTAACGTCTAGTTCAATCGCCTAGAACGCGTCGATCCCCGTTATGCTCTGCCCGATGATTAGCGAATGCACGTCGTGCGTGCCCTCATACGTTTTCACTGATTCCAGGTTCATCATGTGCCGCATGATGGGGTAGTCGTCGGCGACGCCGTTGGCGCCGAGAATATCGCGCGCGATTCGGGCGCACTCCAGGGCCATCCAGACGTTGTTACGCTTCGCCATTGAGATGTGCTGGTGCTCCACTTTGCCTGCGTCTTTCAAACGTCCCACCTGCAGCACCAGCAGTTGAGCTTTCGTGATCTCGCTGATCATCCATGTGAGTTTGTCTTGTACAAGCTGATGCGACGCGATGGGCTGGTCGCGCCACTGCTTGCGCAGAATCGCATACTGCAGAGCGCAGTCGTAGCATGAAATGGCCGCTCCAATCGCACCCCATGCGATCCCATAGCGAGCCTGGTTCAGGCACATCAGCGGAGATTTCAGCCCGTCGCTTTTCGGAAGGAGATTGGACTCGGGGATATGCACATCCTGTAGAGACAATCCCGAAGTGACCGAGGCGCGGAGCGACCACTTGCCGTGAACATCGTCGGCTGAGAAGCCGGGACGGTCAGTTTCAACCAGAAAGCCGCGAATCCGGTTGTGTTCGTTCTCCACCTTGGCCCAGATGATGGCAACGTCAGCAATAGTGCCGGAGGTGATCCACATCTTCTCGCCGTTGAGAATGTATTCGTTCCCCACTTTGCGAGCCCGCGTGAGCATGCCGCCGGGATTCGAACCAAAACCCGGTTCGGTCAATCCAAAGCAGCCGAGCTTCTCTCCTTTCTGCATGGGCGGAAGCCAGGTCTGCTTCTGTTCCTCGCTGCCAAATTCATAGATGGGATACATGCAAAGCCCCGACTGCACGCTGACAAAGCTACGCACGCCGGAGTCGCCACGTTCGAGCTCCTGCGTCATCAGTCCGTACTCGACATTCCCCATGCCCGCGCAGCCATAGCCTTGCAGCGACGCCCCAAAGAACCCGAGCTCGGCCATGGGCTTGACCAGTTCACGCGGAAAACGGCCGGCACGGTTACACTCTTCAATAATGGGGACGAGATTCTCCTCGATAAACTGGCGCGTAGTATCTCGAACCAGGCGCTCCTCTTCGGTGAGCAAAGTATCAAATTGGATAAAATCGACACCGCGAAATTTAATGGCGGACATGATGATCTCCGTGACTGAATGGATCTCTAGTCGGGACTACCGGCACAGCCAGAGGTTTGCCACCCCAGAATCCGCGTGCGCAGAAGGGCAAACATAAGACGGTAGCAGGCAGCGGGGAGAGAGGTCAACGCGGACCGGGAGGACAACCAGCACGCCCTTACTGTAAAATTAAGAGCGACGGAAGAGGACCAAGACGCAGTCGCAGAGTCTTCCTCAGTGGATTGCCGGGTTTCCGGGCTCACGATTTCTGAAACATCCCATCCACAAGCATTCGCACGCAGCTAAGGCGGATCGAACTGCGTAATTGAGATTAGGAGAAACGCATCATGGCAGTTGGAGCGAAGATCGCAAAAACAGCAGATCGAAAGAAAGTGATGGACACCAGCAAGAGCACGGATTGCCCGAAGTGCGGCAAATCGACGCGCATCGTCAAACGCATGAAGGATCGGGAACGCGGCGTGCCGGGCGGGATTTACATTTCCTGTTCCGCCTGCGAGTTTTTCGAGAAGCTGTAAGCATAGATCGTATTGAGTGGCCGGAGTAGTAGGGATCGGCTTCCCTGCTCCGGCCTTTTCTTCGTC
>DATEQW010000092.1:0-9274 GCA_035272245.1 Candidatus Sulfotelmatobacter sp.
TTTCAACTAGGCAGGGGTTCGTTCATGTATCGCTTTAGCTACGCCATTAGCCGTATTTTCGTCGCTCGAACAGACTCCGGGAAGCGGATGTTTAACGTTCCGGAGTTTGCCGGCAACGCAACGGCGATTGCTATTTCCAACGTCTATTATCCCGCCGCCGACCGCGGTTTTTCGTCGAGTTTGTCAGACTGGGGAACGCAGATGGGCCTCGACGCCTTTGGAAATGAGCTGAAGGAGTTTTGGCCCGATATTCACCACTATGTGCAGAGGAGAGAGGAGCGTTACCACGAGAGAAAGCTGCAGAAAACGCACTCGACCAACCCTTCCAATTCGGGTTCCCCCTAACCGTTTTCCTCCGCTCCGTGCATCCAAAGGCCGATTCGAACAATCCAACTTTGGATAACTGTAAGGAATCGTCTGAAAGCACAGCAGATAGAACCCGAACGGGAAAATATTAAACGCGAGGGAGATTTGATAGCGATTCGATTATTTTGCATGGCGGTAGCGCTGACCGGGATGTTGGCAGCGGCGCCTCTTCAAGCTCAGGAAGCGGCGAGCGCGCGAGAACAATCCACCGAGGGAACGGTGCCGTCGGGGCAGGTCGATGTTGCGCTGATGACCAATGTTGCGCTCGCCGATGTCGCGCAAAACCAGGTTTCACAAAACCAGGTTGCACAAAACCAGGTTGCACAAAACCAGGTTTCACAAAACCAGGACCCACCGCGAGCAGCCCCAACGGATGGAAAGTCCACCCTACCCGACGCGCCGACGCCCAATCTCGCCCCCGTAGATTCCAATCACCCCAATGACCAAGTTGGCAAACAACCCAAGAGAATTCTGGGGATCATCCCCAACTACCGTGCGGTCAGCGCCAACGAGCATTTGCCTCCGTTGGATCTCAAGGGTGAACTGTGGCTGGCGACCCAGGATACGTTCGACTACTCCGATTTCATTTTTGTAGGAGTGCTCGCGGGAGCTGACATGGCCAGTAAGTCGCAGCCAACGTTTGGGCAAGGCGCAGAGGGCTTTGGCAAATACTACTGGCACGTCTTTGTCGACGGCGCCATAGAGAACTACATGACCGAAGCGATCGTTCCAGCGGCGACGAAAGAAGATCCGCGATATTACACGATGGGCAAAGGCGGATTCGTTAAGCGGACCGGTTATGCGGTAAGTCGGCTTTTCATCACCAGGACCAACTCGGGAGGCAGCACCTTCAATCTGTCGGAAGTCGTGGGGGCTGGGGCTGCTGCGGGCATCGGCAATGCGTATTATCCGGCAGAATCCAACCAGTGGGTGAAAACGTACCAACGTTGGGGAACGCAGGTGGGCTTGGACGGAGTGTTCAACGTGTTAAAGGAGTTCTGGCCGGACATCGATCAGGCGATATTTCACGGAAAATACTAATTCTGCCTTTGCGATGCGGCTAGTGCTTTTGCCACGCGGTCGTTGCCGTGCCCTTGGAGTCCGCATCCCGAAATCCAATCTCTCGGGGCACGATTCGTCCTGGAAGGTTGTCCGGCGTGGATAACCCGTGGGCAAGTTACTGTAGAATCATCCAGCAAACTTCATCGACGAGGAACCCGCATGACAGAGCCGACGTACGAAGAGCTGAAAGCCCGATTGTCCCAGTTGGAAAAAGAAGTGGAGACGAAGAAGCGCAGTGGAGACCTGATATTCAAAGTGGGGGAGAAAGGTGGCGTCAGCGTCTACGGGCTGGGGCGTTTTCCGGTCACGCTGTATTACGAGCAGTGGAACCGGCTATTGGGAGCGGCCAATGATATCAAAGCCTTCATGGAAGAAAACAAGTCGCGATTGAAGCTTAAAGAGCAGGGCTGAGCTCCTAGTACCGGTTCCGTTGGAGTTTCTAGAGTTTGGAAGCGCCGGAAGAAATTGATCGTGAACCTGGAACAGTTCAGGCTATAATAAAGGGACTGTGCCCAAATATTCCATCGTCGTTCCTCTGCACAACGAGCAAGAGAACGTCACCGATCTCTACGACCGACTGAAAGTGGTGATGGAGACGGCTGGCGAAAGCTTCGAAATCGTGCTGGTGGATGACGGTTCCAGCGACCACACGTTTGCCATGCTACGCGAGATCGCCGCGGTAGATAGCCGCGTGACGGTGGTCAAGCTCCGTCGGAATTTCGGGCAAACTGCTGGACTCGCCGCGGGTTTCGATCACGCCCGTGGCGAATACATCATCGCCATGGATGGCGATTTGCAACACGATCCGGCAGACATCCCCGTGTTTCTGGAGAGGATTGCGGCCGGCTACGACATTGTCAGCGGCTGGCGCAAGGTGCGCGTGGATAATTTCTGGATGCGCCGCATCCCCTCACGCATGGCGAACTGGCTGATGGCCAAGTTAAGCGGCGTGGACATTCACGACTTCGGTACCACCTTTAAAGCCTATCGCCGCGAGATTCTCGAACAAGTTCCGCTTTATGGCGAGCTGCACCGCTTCATTCCAGCGTTGGCGTCGTGGTACGGGGCGTCGATTTGCGAAGTGCCGATTCGCAATGTCAACCGCGAGCGGGGCGCGTCTCACTACGGAATTTCGCGCACCTTCCGGGTGTTTTTCGATCTCATCACGATTCGTTTCTTGCTCCGGTATCTTTCCCGTCCGTTGCACTTCTTCGGAACCCTCGGCCTGCTGAGCGTATTTGGTGGGAGCGCTGTCGTAGCCTGGCTCGGTGTGGAGAAGTTCCTGCGCCATGTTCCCGTCATGGCCTCTCACGGCCCGCTGATGATGCTGGCTCTCGGATTACTGCTCGGCGGCCTGAATCTGCTCGCCATCGGCCTCCTCGGGGAGATGCAGGTGCGGCACTATCACGAACCCCGCCATCGGGCTCCTTATTCTGTCGACCGCGTGCTTCGTTCGCAAAACGAAGAACACAGCGTCTCAGAGTAGAGTTCGGGATAGTTGACTTAGTAGGTAATAACCCTCAGAACCCCCGCGCCAGACAGGTCCTGCCCTCTGGTTACTTGTCAGTAATCGCGATTCGCGGTGCAATTGGCTTTGGAGGGCGACACATGGGCCGCGCGTTTGGCTTCCTCAGCGTCGTGATTACATTAGCCGTTGGCATGTACATTTATTCCAGGCAGGCGCAGAGCTCCTCTGCCGCCGCGGGAGCCAATAGCCCGAAGGCCGCTATTAACATCACCGGCGTGAGAGCCGATCTAATCAGCATTGCTACTGCGGAGCGCCAGTACTACGCCAGCGAAGCGAAATATGCATCACTCGACGAACTGGTTTCGAACCACTATGTGACTGTCGCCCGGCAGCGTCCTCCCTATAGTTACGAGATTGAGACCAGTGCCAGCGGCTTTCGTGTGGTCGCTACCCGCTCCGGGGACGATAACTCTGGCACGCCCGCACAGCTTTCAATTGATGAGAACATGGACGTCCAAACGTCCCAGTAGGGCAACCGAACCATCGGTTACTTTCGTCTGGTTGTTGCTGAAACCAGGCGTACGCCAGCATCCTCCGAATCTCCCCTCCAACCCCGGCGTATAATGTGCCGTTTAGCTATTGCGAGGGTCTTTGAGAATCATGCCAACCACACAACATGAATTACAACTGGCCCGCCGGATGTCGCGGCTGGGCACCGAAACTGCTTTCGAAGTTTTGAACAAGGCGCGGGCGCTGGAGCGTCAGGGTAAGAGCATCATCCATCTGGAGATCGGTGAGCCGGATTTCGATACTCCGGCGAACGTGATCGAAGCCGCCGTCGACGCGCTGCATAAAGGTTGGACACACTACGGCCCATCAGCCGGCTTGCCGGAATTGCGCCAGACCATCGCCGATTATGTAAGCCGCACTCGTGGAGTTAAAGTCGCTGCGGAAGAAGTGGTGGTCGTGCCCGGTGGTAAACCGATTATTTTCTTTACAATTCTGGCATTGATTGACGAAGGGGATGAGGTCATCTATCCCAATCCAGGCTTCCCGATCTATGAATCGATGATTCATTACGTGGGCGGCAAAGCGATCCCGATTCGGCTTCGCGAAGATCATGATTTTTCGCTGGATGTAAACGAACTCGCGGCGCTCATCACCGACCGTACAAGACTGATCATTCTTAATTCACCGCAAAATCCTACGGGCGGCGTGATGCAGCGGAAAGACGTTGAGCAGGTCGCGAAGATAATTGGCGACCGCAACATTCTGGTCCTGTCGGATGAGATCTATAGCCGGCTGCTTTTTGAAGGGGAGCACTTCTCGATCATGTCGGTGCCGGGGATGCAGGAGCGCACGATCCTACTCGACGGCTTCTCGAAGACCTACGCCATGACGGGATGGCGCATGGGCTACGGCGTCATGCGGCCTGATCTGGCGGCGCATATCACTCGCCTCATGACGAACTCTAGCTCCTGCACCGCCAGCTTTACGCAAATCGCTGGGATTGAGGCGCTGCGCGGAGATCAGACTTCGGTCGATCATATGTGTGGCGAGTTCAAGCGGCGTCGCGACGTGTTTGTTGCCGGTTTGAATAAGATCAAAGGCTTTTCCTGCCGCATGCCGAAGGGCGCGTTCTACGTCTTTCCCAACATCACGAAGACTGGATGGAAGTCGAAGCCGCTGGCGGATGCGCTGCTGGAACAGGCCGGAGTAGCGGCTCTTTCGGGCACCGCGTTTGGCGCCTTCGGGGAAGGCTACCTGCGCTTCAGCGTCGCGAATTCGCTGGAGAACCTGCAGCAGGCGCTTGAGCGCATCGATGAGTGGACGAGGAAGAATCTGTAAGTTCATTCGCACCGGGTTTGTTTGCCCGGGCTCGTTTTCGGCGATCAGATTCATGTCTGGGAAAAAGACTCCATCGCGAACTGGAAAGCCGAACGCCAGCCGTCCGCATGCACCCGGCTACGGCCTGCCTACAGGCAATAAAGGCTTGCTCCCGTGGAGTTGGGCGGAACGGCGCCTGAAGAAATCGCACAACTACTGGATCACCACGGTCAAACCAGATGGTTCCCCGCACACAATGGTGGTCTGGGGCCTATGGCAGGATGGTTGTTTTCTGTTCAGCACAGGCAGCAAGTCGCGCAAGGCTCGCAACCTGGTGCACAACAAGAGGTGTGTCGTGTGCACCGAGCATGCGCAGGAAGCGGTCATTGTGGAAGGCGTCGCCGAGATCGCCGATGTTCCGGCGCGCCGGAGGTTCCTTCCCAAGTACGAGCGCAAGTACAAGTTCAACATGAAAGGAATGGAGCCCGACATCCTCTCCATGAAGGAGCCAGTTTTCGCGGTTCGCCCTCGCGTGGTATTCGGCCTATGGGAGAAGGAATTCGTGGGCAAATCCACACGCTGGAAGTTCGAGTCGGAGTAGAGTGATTGAGACGCAGTTGATCACCAAATGAACCGGATCAGTCGATATCTCACCGTGTTCCGGTATTCGGCATAACCCGCCAAGTTCTTCACCAAGAAGTTTTCCTCATCAAGAAGCCTGAATATGAGCACCAAGGTCATCGGAATGACCGGCAACAATCCCCACCACGAGGCCAGCGCAAGAGGGACACCGACAAGCATAACCAGGGCCCCCGCGTACATCGGGTGGCGTACTCGCGCATACGGCCCGGTCGATATAACTTTCTGCTCAGGGTCAACCTCGATGAGCCTCGAGGCGAAGGTGTTTTCTTTGAAGGCCGAAAAGATGATTAGAAAGCCCAGCGCGACCAGGAGATCGCCGATGATCGATACATACGGCGGTACGGTAGACCATGCGAAGCGATGATCAATTGCGGGAAAGGCAATGGTGGCGAGGAATCCGGTCATTGCGAAAATCTGGATGACTCTTTGGCCTCGTTCCTTCTCGGCGAATGGACTGGCCTCAGTCCGCCGCTCCAGCAGTTTGGGATCGTTCCTCATCAGGTAGACGCCGATCATTAGCGAGGACAGGGAAAACACGGCTAGAAAAATCCACGCTTGCCAGTAACGGAGGGACCACGCAGAAAGGAACAGCAGCACTGTGAGGGTAATGACAAGGCGCAGAAGTCCGGCGAAGGCTTTCTTGTCCAGATCCTTCATCGTTAAGGATGTTAGCTGAATCCTGCGGCACAGGAGCAGGCGCAGCGAACGTCCTCAGTTGCTCCTGGCTGCTCCGTCACCCCGTATAGTGATCTCCGTCACGGCAGTGCGTACTTCATCCCACTAAGCTCAGCGTAGCTCCGTGTGTTTTTCTTTCTTCCGGCGCGAAGGGGACGGCCATGGCCCTCACAGATTCCACTACTGGCAATATCATCCGGGACTACTCCATCGAACAGCTGAAGGACGCTGCCAACCTGATGCGCGGCTACGATCTGATCGCGCTGTGCGCGGCAGGTTCGGGTCACGCCGGCGGCACTCTATCAATAATGGACATCACCGCCGCGCTCTATCTCAAGGTCGCCAATCACGATCCTAAGAATCCTTCCTGGCCTGGCCGCGACCGCATCATCTGGTCGACCGGGCACAAGGCTCCCAGCCTGTATCTCGGGCTGGCCGTCGCGGGCTTCTGTCCCGTCGAGGATGTGATGACGCTGCGCAAACTTGGCTCCGCCTATCAGGGACATCCGCATTGGCTCAAGCTACCGGGCGTTGAGGTGTCTACCGGTTCGCTTGGGCAAGGCTTGAGCATTGCAGTAGGCATCGCGTTAGCAGCCAAACTCGACGGCAAGCATCACAAAACATTCTGCCTGATGGGCGATGGCGAGCAGCAGGAAGGACAGATTTGGGAAGCGGCCATGGAGGCTGGGCACTTCCACCTCGATAACCTAATCGGCATCATCGACTGCAACCGTCTGCAAATTGATGGCTGGGTGAAAGATGTGATGGACGTTGAGCCCCTTTGTGCCAAGTACGCCAGTTTCGGCTGGGACGTGATGCGGATAGACGGACACGACATGAGTCAGGTAGTGGACGCGCTTCAGCAGGCGAAGACGTCGGAGGGAAGGCCGATTGTCATTCTCGCCAATACCGTCAAGGGTAAGGGCGTCAGCTTCATGGAGGATCAGGCAGGATGGCATGGCAAGGCGCCGAACTATGAAGAGCTGACCAAGGCTTTGAAGGAACTCGGCCTCAGCGAACGCCTCCCCGTGCAGCAACTGCTCGAGAAAGCGAAGCAATATCAAACGGAAGTGGAGCACAGACTCGACTCCCACCTGCCGAAGTTCTCGCGCGATTACTGGTGGAATGCCGGGGACACGATGAAAGTCAAGATGGAGCCGACGCGGAAAGGATTCGGCCAATCGCTGGCGGCCAATGGCGACGATGAGCGCGTGGTTTGCCTGGGCCTGGATATTTCCGGATCGATTACCATCAGCGACTTCTACGCCAATAAGCCCGAGCGCAAGAAGCGCTGGATCAGCCTGGGGATCGCGGAGCAATCCGCCACGTCGGCGGCTGCGGGTTTGGCCAAGGAAGGCAAGCTGCCCGTGCTGGGAACCTATGCTACCTTTGCCGCGGCGCGCAATCTGGACCAGATTCGCACCTCAGTCTGCTACGGAAATTTCAATGTCATGATTGCAGGCGCTCATGGTGGAGTTTCGGTCGGCCCCGACGGCGCCACTCATCAGGCGTTGGAAGATCTGTTCGCCATGCAAGGCCTGCCGAACATGTCAGTGGTTGTGCCCTGCGACGTGGAGGAGACGCGCAAGGCCACCAATTATCTGCTGCTAAAGCATGTGGGGCCGAAATATATTCGCTTTGCCCGCGAAGCGACGCCGGTGGTCACGAATGAGAAGACGCCGTTTGTATTTGGCAAAGCAAATGTGATTCGCCTGCGCGGCGAGACAGCAAATTTCGCCGACGCTTTTGAAACTCGCCTGGAATCGACCCATGAAAGTGAGCGGGAGGATCTGAGCATCATTGCTTGCGGGCCGATGGTCCCGGAAGCCATGCGCGCGGCATACATCCTGAAGCGCGATTACGGTTACGAAACTCGTGTTCTGAACCTGCACACACTCAAACCAATCGACGCGGAAGCCGTCACTCGCGCGGCTGAAGATACTGGCGTAGTGATTACGGCGGAAGAGCATCAGATCGGAGCTCTGGCCTGGCGGGTCAGCGCGATTCTGACCGAGAGTTCAAAACTGTATGGGCTGCCGATAATCACTGGCGCCATTGGGGTAAAAGACCGCTTTGGCGACTCCGGCGCACCCTGGGAGTTGATCAAGGAATTCGAAGTAAGCGGTGAGCACATCGCGCTCAAAGCTGCGGAGTTGATGGCCTTCAAGAAGAAGCGTGCGGAAGAGAAGAGGGAAGAGCGCGAGCATCTTTTCTACGCGGGCATGCGATAGACGGGGCTACTTCGAGAAAATCGCGACTTATTTCAAGCCATCGACCACGTAGAGGTCGGAGAGCACGCGGAATGTGGAATAGGCATACGACTTTCCGTCCGCACTAAATCGGATGGTTGGGATACCTTGCGCGCCCGCGGGATCGGCGGGTGCAATCTCCTTCCAAGGTTCGCGGTGACCGGAAGCGAGATCCAATCGGAAAAGTTTCAGTGGGATGCCGCGACTCGCCACCAGCAAGCCCTTGCCATCTCCGGAGAGGCCGACAGCAGATTCTTCGGAGCCCAAAGTTACGTCCAGTTGCCGTGGACTCCCGCCAGCCAAGGGGTAGAGCCAGATCTGGTGTTTCACGTCGAAAGCAAGAAGGTACTTCCCGTCTCGTGTGAAGAGTCGACCGGAAGTACCCTCGGGGGTCAGGACCCGTGGCAGCCCCCCTTGAATATCTAACAGATAGGTGCGAGCACCATGTCCGGGCTCCGCGGCAGAGAAAACGATCGACTTGCTATCCGGTGCCCACCCGGTGTCGAAGTGGTCGAGTTTGTCGTCGGTAAGCTGTCTCGGTTCTCCCACACCGGTGGGCAGCAGTACCAACTTTGCCGGTGCTCCTACGATAGACACCACCCATTGCCCATCGGGAGAAAGTGAGCCAAAGCCACCGTCGCCGAGCCGTATCGATGGCGATCCATCGGTTTTACGCAGAAAAATACTATAGTTTGAACCCTCGGCTTCGCCGGTCTCGGAGAAGATGACGGTCTTGCCGTCACCGGATATATCAGCGAGGAGAGACCAGTCAAACCAGGTCAGGCTACGTTCTCGCGTTTCACCGGGAGCGAGGGCCGAAAGGCTCATACGAGATTTATCTGCGGTCAGGAGAACCAGGCCAGTGCGGCTGATGTCGTGTATGGTCAGGCCGCCGGGCGCACGGTAGATGAGGCGTTCCTTGCCGGAGAAATCCAGCGCGTAGACGGCACGTTCCGATCCGGCGGGGACCGCGGAGAACCATACT
>DATEQW010000093.1:0-21120 GCA_035272245.1 Candidatus Sulfotelmatobacter sp.
GGTAGGAAAAGAGACAACGCGGCTCGAAACGATATGTAAGTGCGTCGATTCCTAGAACGAAGAGCGCTACGGTTCACACCGGCAGCTGATCCTGCATCCATCCCGGCGCTTCCAGCTTGGGCTCGGTGGTTAAATCCATTACCAAACGTTCCAGCACCATGCGCTTGCTTACGGGATTGGAGCGCAGAGCGAGGTCAGCCTTGGCTACAAGGCGGATTGCGCGCGTCAACTCGCGGCGGGATTTATAGCGGCGGGCTTGTTTGATGATGTCGTCGGCGGCGAATGGGGGCACGCGGAAGCCCTGCCACAGCGCCGCCCAGAGCATGCGCTGGTCACGAACGTTGCGTTCGAGAATCACCAGCATCTGGCGAAAAGCTTTGGCCAGCATGTAAACGTGGCCGATGGCGGCTTCTTCTCCATCGCCGGAAGACAGCATCGCGTCTAACACTTCCAAGGCTCGCACGCGGTCCTTGGAAGAAATGGCATCAGTCAACTCGTAGAGGGAACGCTGCTTGGCGGCCAGCACCATGGTCTCGACGTCGCCCAGCGTGATCCGATTGCGCGCGCCAACGTAGAGCATCAGCTTCTCGAGTTCGTTGGAGATCATCATCATATCGCCGCCGAGGGCGTCGACCAGCTCGCGGGCGCCGTCGGCGTCGATCTTTACGGCGCGGCTGGTGCAAAAGTCGGAGATCCAGCGCACCGCCTCGCCTTCCTCCACGCGGGCCAACTCGACGATGCCGCAGTACGAGCCCATGGTCTCGCGGATGCGCTGGTAGCGCTCCTTGTCCTGCATCTCCATGCGGCGAACGTCAGCTGGAATGCTGATGTGGTCGGCGACGAAAACCAGAAGCGCGTCAGGATTGGGATTCTTGCAGTAGTCCTCAATGGCGGCGAGTTTTTCCTCGTTCGAGCCGCGACCAAAAAGATTCTTCACACCGCGCACGAAAAAAACCTGGAAGGGCGCCATCAACGATGGAGTGCGGGCGCGATCGAGCACTTCGGCGAGATCATTTTCCGCGAGATCAAATTCGAACAGGCTGAAATCCCGCAGATCACGGGGAACCAGGTGCTCGATAATCGCGTCGCGGAAGCGCTTGCGAAAGAAAGCCTCGTCGCCGACGAACACGTAGGCTGGACGCAGCTTGTGCGATTCAAGCTCGCTGACAAAGCGATCCGCCTGGGCGAAAGCCCGCATCAAAAGTTCTCCGTTATGGACTCTAAGCAGCGGCTTATAAGGAAGCGAGCCAAACGCGCAGTTCTTGCGTCGCAAGAAACGCGACGCTTTGCGCGACTCGCCCAGATCCCTCGCTGCGCAAAGAACGCTTGCTCAGGATGACAATCAAACTCTAGCATCTAGAAGCCCTCCAGAATGTTAGAGACCAGGGTTCGCGCGAAATCCTGGGAGAGCCTGCGGAACGCTGGCGAATTTTCTTCGAAAAAGCTAGCCAGATCCTGGGAAACTTCGTACTGCTCGCGAAACAGGTACGAAGGATTCTGATACAAGACTTTACCCTGCCGGTCGGTGAGAGAAACCCTCATGCTGACCACCACGAGAACGCTGGCGGCCTGTCCGGTTGCGGAATTGTACGTCAGCGGCGTCGAAGAGGTAGAAAGCACGGTGCCGCGCAGCGTGGCATCGGCGGCTTCGTTGGCATCGTTGAGAATGTGATAGTGCGTGCGAGTGGTGAATTCTCGCACTACGGATGCCGTCAGCATCTGTTCAATGCGGTAGGTCGTGGTCACGTTGACGAAAGCCGGGACGGCGATCGTCTTCACATTTTCCGGAAGCTGCGCGGCATGGCCAGCCGTGTGGTAGCCGCAACCGGTGGCTCCGGCGAGCAGCAGCAGCCACGCAGCGCGGCGCCACTTCATTCTCATTGAATTTTTCCCACCGGTCGGGTTGCGATCATACTCTCGGCACACTCAACGGCGGTGATGGCCGCCACCCGTAGGTTGTCTGCCGCCGCCCACAGCCAGATTCCATTCGGGCGCGAAGCTTCCGCTTTCAGAGAAACCAGGATGTTGCCCTGGCCGGCGGTGTTCACGTTGCTCGGCTGCGAATCCTCTTCCACTCCTGCGACGGTGACGTGATCGCCAGAAAGAGCTTCCGACAATTTCACCGGATCCACGGATTGCGTCATCTCCAAGAAAATGGCAAGTCCATGGCCGTGAAAAACTGGTGGCTGGACGGCCAGAAGCGCGGGCTGGGGAGCTTCCACTCCGGCAAGCTTTTGATAATGACGCCGCACGCGCTGCTCCAGCGAATCCAGCGACAGCTTGGAATTCGGGCCGTAGCGGGCAACCATGTTGAAGGCCACCTGCGTATCGAAGACATCCTTGGGCAAAGTCTGGAACGACAGCAGATTCACGGTTTGCTGGTGCAACTCGTCCATGCCCTTTTGTCCCTGCTCGGAGGCTGGCTCGAAAATGGTCGCTGTGGCGCTGCGAATCGCGCCAGTCTTGCTCGCCCGCAGCAGCAGCAGAGCAAGCGCGATCGCTGCAGGATGAGCCACGACGCAGGGGCCGGGTTGCAGATCGGGCTGCCAGACCTGTCCGCGCTCACGCTCCACCCACAGAGAGCGAACCATGGCACCAGGTTCGTCCTCCAAGGCTCCAGAAAGATCGATAATGGCGCTGCCGGCATCGCGGGCGCGCTTCCAGTTCTGGCGAGTGCATCCCGCATCGGCGGCAAAGAAGGTGAAATCCATTTTGGTGAACTGCTCAGCACGCACGCTCTGGATGAAGTTGATCTCGTCCCCTGTCGCTTCGAGCTGTCCGATGGACTCGTCGTCATCTAGCAAGCGTACGTCCACGGCGGGAAAGTTTCGCTCGTTAAGCATCTCGGCAACTTCCTTGCCCTTGAGTGTGGCCGCGCCCACGATAGCGGCGCGATAAAGTTGCCCGCGCACGGACGAAGAAGCGGTCGACGCCGCGATTTTGGACGGACTACTCATGAAGTCTGCGAAGCCTCCTTGTAAGTGGGTGGCGGAGGCTGGCTCCGGCGACGAAAGATCCACTGCAAGCGCCAGAACACCCCGGAGAACGTATAGAGCAAGGCCACTGCGAATAACACCGGCTTGGAGAAGAACCACACACCGGCGAACAGAGCACCGAGTAATATGATCAAGCGAAACGGCCGGCGAGTAGAAAAATCAATGTCCTTAAAACTATAGAATCGCCACGTGCTCACCATCAGATAGCCCACGGCCGCAACCATGGCGAGCCAAGTGATGGCCGTGTACCAGGATTCGAGCGGAATGCCTCCCTGAAAATGAACGACGGCGGCAATCACGCCTGCGCCCGCTGGAATGGGCATGCCGACAAAATATTTCTTTCCCGGCCGGCCGGGATTGGAAGGCTGCGGATTGGTTGTGATATTAAACCGGGCCAGACGGCTGGCTCCAGCCATCAGAAATAAAAAGCTGGCAATGGCTCCTAGCTGCGTGAGTTTGATGTTCCATTCGGTAAGCGCAACCGGGGGCATCAAGTGAAATCCCCACGTCCAGGCCAGCATGGCCGGAGCCACGCCAAAGGTGATCACATCAGCGAGGGAATCGAATTCCTTCCCGAAGTCGCTGCTGGTTCCGGTCATGCGGGCGACGCGGCCATCGAGTCCATCGAACAAGACCGCAAAGCCGATTGCCTTGGCAGCATTGTCCAAATGCCAGAAGTTCAGAGCGCTGGCGTGGACTACCTCGAGGATGGCGTAGAAGCCAGCCGCCATATTGCCCGTGGTGAAAAGCGAAGGGAGGATGTACATCCCCTTGCTCATACGGCGCGGACGCCGCTTCTCCGAGGGCTGATCCGGGCGCTGGGGAAGGTCCATTATCGTGCTCCTTCCGCAGCCGAATCTCGCCCTGCCGTTGCCAGTTCGCCCTTGGGTTGCAGATATGCCAACACGCTTGCCCCGCCACGGACGCGGTCACCCACCTTCACTTGCACGTTGGCGTTAGAGTTCAACAGTACGTCTGTGCGCGAGCCAAATTTGATCAGTCCCACCCGCTGGCCGCGCTCCAACCGGTCGCCTACTTTGGGATGGAAGACGATTCTTCGCGCCAGCAATCCTGCGATCTGCTTGAACACGACCGCGTGACCATCGCCTTCCACGCGAACAATATTCTGCTCGTTTTCCTCGGCGGATGCCGGATTCATGGCGTTCAGAAATTTTCCGCGCTGATAACGCACCTCGCGAACCACGCCGCCGATCGGGGAACGATTTACGTGAACATCAAAAACACTCAAGAAAATGCTGATGCGGAGTTGTTTTTCGCCGCCGATGGTCACTGGAGAGACGTCTGTTACCTTCCCGTCGGCAGGCGAAACTACGGTTTCTGCGGCATCGGGAATGGAGCGCTCCGGATCGCGAAAGAACCAAAGAAAAAATAGGGCCAGCAACAGCGGAACGATCGCCCAAGCTGGCCGCGTGAACCAGCCAACCAGAAGGCCTGCCACGATCAAACCCAGCGCGTAAAAGTAGCCGTCACGAACCATAGGAGTAGCGCTAAAGAGAACAGGCTAATTATAGAGCAGAGGTGAACGACCGTGGCTCAGCTTCAGCCTAAGTGCAAATAAAGAAAGGCGCTGACCAGCGCCTTGGAGCAGATACAAATATCCTCTTGCGGCGATAGCCGCCGGTACAACGGCCAAAGACTAAGCTACGTGAACTCCGTACTGCTGCCGATACTGCCGCTCAATCGTCTCCATCTGATCCTTGAGACGCAGCTTCAGCTTCTTCAGCCGGACTTCTTCCAGCTTTTCATCTTCGCTGAGGTAGCGCTTTTGGGTGAGTGAATCAAGACGAGTGGAATATTGCATGTGCTCCTGAGCCAGCTTGCGGAATTCATCATGGCTGGTCAGAAGAGTGTCCTTCGGAGTCAGCATCCAGCAGACCTCCAAACCGGGATTCTTCGCTAAAACTATCACAGCCCTAAAATCGGTTCAATGCCATATTCTTGGTGCAGTCTCGTTGTGAGAAACATCTAAGAAATGCGCCGCCGATACAATACTGCATCTTCCCGTGGAGAGCTATAGTAGTTTTTTCGCATGCCGGTTTCCTGAAAACCGACCTTGCTGTAGAGGCTGCGCGCGGGCTGGTTCGACTCACGGACTTCAAGAAATATCGCGCTGCCATTCTCCGCGTGAGCCTCTTCGAGCAAAGCACTTAGCAGCTGTGTGGCCACGCCGCGTCGCTGAGCAATCGCAGAGACGGCTATGTTCTCCAACTCCCACTCCTCATCAATCCTATTCGCGATCAAAAAGCCAAGGAGAGCTGGCGCCCCGCCTGGATTTGTTGGTGGCTCTTGGAGTTCAGCCACCCATCCAACCCGTTTGGACAACGAATCGCTGGTCGCTAAAGCGCTTTCATATTGTGCCTCGAACCAATGGGCGGCGCTTGGGGTCTCCTGATCGATAGCCATCATGGCGGGAATGTCAGCTGGGCTAGCCCGTCGAACGCGCATGCCTAACCCATTCTCTCGAGCATTTCGGCATCGGTGCGGCGGATATAGTTTGCCTCTAACTGCTCGGGGGTTACCGTCTCGCCGGACTGAATCTTGCGCCAACCTAAACGGGCAACTGCGGCGGCAGATACTGGAGCTAGAGTCGCGACCGATAAGCCAGTTTGGCGAGCCGCCTCGGCGAGAACGGAATCAGGAGTCACAATCTTCCATTCGCGTGCCTGAGCAAGAAATTCGCTTCGGCTCAACATGTGCTCTTTCGGGGGTTGGCCCGCGCAGGCTGGAATTTCGTATTCGCCTATATACACATCGTTCCGGCCGGCATCGAGCGCAGCCATAATCTTGCCCTCGTGACCACTGGTAAACACGCACACTTCCAGCAGCGACACGGCGGCGATCGGTTTGTTCAAAACCTCAGCCAGTGCCTTGACTGCGGCCAGACCGATGCGAAGACCGGTAAAGGATCCCGGTCCGGAGACCACTACAAAAGCGCTGACGTCTTGTTTGGTGAATTCGTGGCTGGAGAGCAGTGTTGCGATCTGCGGAACAAGCTGCGCAGAAAAAGTGCCGCCGACGACAGGCACCGTATCGATCACTTCCACGTCGTCCCGCTCTGCGGAGCACTCCCCTGCCCGCGCCAGCGCGATGCTGCCATGCTTGCCGGAAGTATCGATGGCGAGAAGAAGCATTCAGCAATTAAAGTGATCTACCCGTCAAAATCCGCGGGCATCTGCGGCGACTATTTTTCACCTATCCGTCTACCAGTTCCAAAAGCACTCCGCCTGTGCTCGCGGGATGCACAAAAACATAACGGTGACCGCCCGCGCCCATCTTGATTTCCTCTGAAACCAATCGCACTCCATCTTTCTTCAGGCGCTCGACCGCAGCAGGCAAGTCTGGAACTCGCAGGCACACATGATGCAAGCCTTCGCCGCGATTGGCGATAAACTTCGCGATTGTCGAATTCTCCGAGGTCGCCTCTAATAACTCCAATCGACTCTCGCCCACAGGAACCATCACCAGCCGCACCTGCTCCTGCTCCACAACCTCTTCTGGAGAAACCTTCAGACCTAGCTTTTCGTAAATCGATTTCGCCGTCGCCAGCGACTTTACCGCAATGCCGATGTGATCGATTTGCGCCATCAGCTTTTTCCTACGTTCCCGGCAATCTCTTCCACCAGCGTATAAGGATCGCGTTTGTGCGCGGCCACTTCCGCCGCGAGCCGAGCCAAGTTTCCGTTTTCCAGCCGCGCCCGTGATTTCTCGAGCAGTGCCTCGCGGAGCATCTCGATCAGGCGCTCCTGCCAGTTCTCGACGCTCTTGTTCACCGCGAGATTTTCTTTCTGCAGATATGCCTCATAGTCCGAAATCGCGCCCACCAGTTCCTCGAGTCCCACTCCCTGGCTTGCAATTGTCTTGACGATCGGCGGCGTCCATCGATCATTGCGCGTGGCCAGCGATTGCAAGGTGCGGATTTCTCGCTCCACGTGCTCGGCGCCGTCGCGGTCGCTCTTATTGATGACGAAAATGTCGGCAATCTCCATGATGCCAGCTTTGATCGTTTGCACGTCGTCGCCCATGCCCGGCACCAGAATCACGATTGTGACATCGGCCAGCCGTACGATATCGACTTCGTCCTGGCCCACGCCCACGGTCTCAATCATGATGAGGTCGCGGCCGGAGGCATCCAGCACGGTGGTCACGTCGGCTGTCGTACGCGCCAGCCCACCGAGCGAGCCGCGAGTGGCCATGCTTCGAATATATATGCCGGGATCAGAGAAATGATCCTGCATGCGGATGCGGTCGCCGAGAATCGCTCCTCCGGTGTAAGGACTGGTCGGATCCACAGCTACGATCCCCACAGTGCGATTATCTTTGCGATAGAGGCGAGCAAGTTGATCAACCAGCGTGCTCTTCCCTGCTCCCGGCGGGCCGGTCAAGCCAAGCACTCGCGCCTTGCCGCTGTGCGGAAACAGTGCCTTCAGCAAACTGGACCATCCCGGCGCTCGATTCTCCACGGTCGAGATGGCACGAGCCAAGGCGCGCACATCGCCGGAGCGAAGCTGGTCAATCCAAGATTGAATGTCGAGGTTCAAACGATCAGTGTAAAGCAGAGGACGGTCAAGAAGAAACGCGAGCGGAGTTTCAGTCCTTTAACAACTGCCGCGCAATCACGAGTCGCTGAATCTCACTGGTGCCCTCGCCGATGGTGCAAAGTTTTACATCGCGGTAGTACTTCTCGGCGGGATAGTCCTTGATGAATCCGTAGCCGCCGTGAATCTGCACACCTTCGTTGGCACACTTTACGGCGACTTCGCTCGCGTAGAGCTTTGCCATCGAGGACTCAAGCGTCGTCTTCATCCCGGCATCTTTCATGGAGGCAGCGCGCATGGTGAGCAGCCGGGCGGCATCAATCTCGGTAGCCATATCAGCCAGCTTCCACTGGATCGCCTGAAACTCGCCGATGGCCTTGCCAAATTGCTTGCGCTCCTTGGAATAGTTCAGAGCGGCCTCGTATGCGCCCTGCGCCATGCCCAGTGATAGAGCCGCGATCGAGATGCGGCCGCCATCGAGTACGCGCATGGCGTCGATAAAGCCGTCGCCTTCTTTGCCGAGCAGATTTTCAGCGGGAATCACGCAGTCTTCGAAGATCATCTCCGCCGTATCGCTGGCCCGCAAGCCCAGCTTGTTTTCTTTCTTGCCGGGACGGAATCCCTTGGTATCTTTCTCGACGATGAACGCAGAAAGCCCGTGCGTATTGGCGGCTCGATCGGTGACGGCAATCACCACGATCACGTCGGCGTAGTGGCCGTTGGTGCAAAAAGTCTTCGTGCCGTTGAGCACCCAGTTGCTGCCCCTGCGCTTCGCGGTCATGCGCGCGCTGCCAGCGTCCGATCCTGAAGAGGGTTCGGTCAGTCCCCAGGCGCCAATACATTCGCCGGTCGCAAGTTTGCTGACGTATTTCTTTTTCTGCGCTTCGTCGCCGGCAAGAAAAATGTGATTCGAGCAGAGCGACGTGTGCGCGGCGACGATAATGCCTACGGAGCCATCCACGCGTGACAATTCTTCGATGGCGATGACATATTCCACGTAGCCCATGCCAGCGCCGGCGTATTCGGCGGGAAAAACTGTCCCCAGCAATCCGAGCTTGCCCAATTCCTTCACGGTAGCCAGGGGAAACTCGCACGCTTCGTCCCACTTCATGACGTTGGGGGCAATCTCGCGCTCGGCGAACTCGCGGACGCTTCTCTTTAAGTGCTGCTGCTCGTCGTTCAGTTGAAAATCCAAAGATTCCTCCACCAGATGCGTTGGAGCATTGATTACACCACAGCGACAGATCGGGGAAAAGTTACCGCGGAGAGGTGGAAGTGGACACGGCGAAGGCCTCGTCAATATTGACGAATACGAGTATGAAGGACTTCTGTCCAACCGACCGGATGGTATGGCTGCAGGCCGCAACTTCCGCGAAACCATCCGGCATTGAGATCGACGGAATTAACGGACTGATTCCTCCGTCAAAATGAATCGCTCGAAAACTTCGTTCGAGACCAGTCTGCCGCGCGAGGTTAGAGAGGCGACATCTCCACGATATTGCATCAGTCCATCTTCAACGAGCTCTGGAATTACGATGCGGGGCTGATTGATCGCGTCATCTCCGAATCTTGCCGAAAGCTCGCGCAGGCTGACACCTTGCGTTAGCCGGAGGCCAAGGAAAAAACTCTCCTCCAAAGCTGCCGAGTGCGAGACTGCAGTTCGCTGCAACGCGGCGTTGCTCATGTACCGTTCCAGGGAGTCGGCGGGAGCGAAGCGCACCGCTTCAATGTCAGGAGTGGTAGAAGCCAGCATCGAATGTGCATCCACTCCGAAGCCGAAGTAAGGCAGCCGCTTCCAATACTTTAGATTGTGCCGTGACTCGAAATTCTCTCGAGCGAAATTGGAAATCTCATACTGCGCAATTCCGGCGGATTGCAACCGCTCACAGGCGACGATGTAGAAGTCCGCCATAGACTCCTCGTCTGGAACAAAGCGCGCATGATAACGTGTGCCGCCAGCCAGCAATTCGCTGCCCAGCCGCGAGTCTTCGTCCACCTCGAGCATGTAGACGCTCACGTGCGAGGCGCCAGAGGCGATGGCTTCCGCCAGAGAAAATTTCCAACTTTCGGCCGTCTGGTGCGGCAAGCCGGCGATCAGATCGATGTTCATATTCGTAATTCCCGCGGCGCGCAGGCGGGCGATATCCGCCAGCACGGTCTCGCGCTTGTGCAGACGACCGACCGCAGCGGCTTCCTGATCCACGAAAGATTGCACGCCGAGACTCACGCGGTTGACGCCGCAACGCAGCAGAGTCTCCAGCATGGCGGGAGTTAACGTCCCGGGAGCACACTCAACCGTAACTTCCGCATCGGCACTCACTTCGAATTGTTGCCGCACCATCGCAAAGACCCGCTCCAGTTGGGCCGCCTCCAGCACCGTCGGAGTTCCACCGCCCAGATAAATGGAATCTACGGCGCGCTCCAACTGTCCGCGCATTTCCGCCGAGGTCTGCGGGGCCTTCTGAATGTCGGCGCAAACGCGATCCACATAGCGTTCAAATACGGCTCGCGAAAAGACGTCTGACGCGAAGTTGCAATAACTGCACTTGGTGCGGCAGAAGGGGACCGAGATGTAAATACCAAGCGGCATGCGTCACACCATTATCCCACTCTGCAGCGGCGGTAAACCTTTTCCATCCTGTTGACTGCCCGGGCCATCTATTTGAGGTACCCTGTTACCAACGCCATTGGCGGTGTTTCAGTGCGGATCGCCAATCAGTAGATCGCCAATCCACCGATTACACGAACAACGGATCACAAAGACAGATGTCGCAAGAAGAAGAGGTATTAGGCAAAGCTTATGACAGCCGCCTGATGGCGCGGCTGCTGAAGTATTTGCGTCCCTACGGCTGGCAGGTGGCGATCGCGCTGGTTTCGATCTTTCTGAAGTCTTTCGCTGATGTACTCGGTCCGTATCTGACCAAGGTGGCGATCGATCGCTATCTGTCTCCGGCGAAGGGGTTATCTTCCGGCTTCTGGAGTTGGCTCAGCCCGCGCGCGATCACTGGCATTGCGCAGATTGCGTCGATTTATGTAGGGCTGCTGGTCTTCAGTTTTCTACTGGAGTTCCTGCAAACTTACTTCATGCAGTGGACGGGCCAGAAAGTGATGTTTGACCTCCGCCGCCAGATTTTTCGCCATCTACAGCGTCTGCACGTTGCCTTCTTCGACAAAAACCCGGTTGGACGCCTGGTGACACGCGTCACTACTGATGTGGATGCGTTGAATGAGATGTTCACCTCCGGAGTGGTGTCCATCTTCGAAGATATTTTTGTACTGCTCGGAATTTTGGGCGTGATGCTGTGCATGAACTGGAAGCTGGCGCTCATCACTTTTGGCGTGCTGCCATTTATCGTTTATTCCACCAAGATTTTTCGCGACCGGGTTCGTGATTCCTACCGGCGCATTCGCCTAGCCATTGCACGCATTAACTCCTATCTGCAAGAACATGTCAGCGGGATGGTGGTACTGCAACTTTTCAATCGCGAGCGCAAGGCCTACGACCGCTTCTCGGAAATTAATCGCAATCACATGGACGCGTACAAAGACGCGATCATGGCTTACTCGGTTTATTACCCGGTGGTCGAGATTCTCTCCTCGATCGCCATTGCCTGTGTGATCTGGTTTGGCGGCGGCGATGTGATGCGGAACATCCAGGTGAGCAGTGTGGCCCTAAGCTTCAATTGGAAGACGCTGATTGCGTTTCGCCTCGTGCCGACTGTCGCGTCCTTGGGAGTGCTGGTAGCGTTCATTCAGTACGCGTTGCGCTTCTTCCGTCCGATCATGGATTTCAGCGAAAAGTACAACATCCTGCAATCGGCCATGGCCGCGAGTGAACGCATCTTTAAGTTGCTGGACACGCCGGTCCAGGTGGTTTCGCCGGCAGTAGTCAAGCACCCCGAGGGCTTGGGGCGGATCGAATTCGAGCACGTCTGGTTCGCCTATCGCGACGCGACGGAAGAAAGTGCCAGGGATGGCGCGGGCTCTGACTGGGTTCTGCGTGACGTAAGTTTCTCCATCGAACCCGGCGAAACCGTGGCGATCGTCGGGCATACGGGCGCGGGCAAGACCACACTAATTTCACTTCTGCTGCGGTTTTATGATGTCCAGAAGGGCGCGGTTCGAATCGACGGCGTAGACGTGAAAGATATGGATCTTGCCGACTTGCGGAGCCGCTTCGGCGTAGTGCTGCAAGATCCATTTCTTTTCAGCGGCACGATCGGTGGAAATATACGGCTCGGCACGCAGCGCATTCAGGATAAAGATGTCGAGAAGGCCGCTGAAGATGTGAATCTCGCCGATTTCATACGAGCCCTGCCCAAGGGCTTCGACGAAGAGGTTCGCGAGCGCGGCTCAACTCTGTCCACTGGGCAGAAGCAGCTGATCTCATTTGCGCGCGCCCTGGCCCACGAACCGAAGATTCTGATTCTGGACGAAGCAACTTCCAGTGTGGACACCGAAACCGAATTTCGGGTGCGCGACGCGCTCAGCCGGATGGTCGAAGGCCGCACGTCACTGATCATCGCCCACCGGCTCTCAACCGTGCAGCGCGCCGATAAGATCATCGTCATGCACAAAGGCCAGGTGCGGGAGATGGGCACGCACCAGCAACTGCTCGCCCAGCGCGGGATCTACTTCAAGCTCTATCAACTGCAGTACAAGGACCAGGAGATCGCGGCGGGACCGGCAGTCAGCGCCGGGGACGACTAAGTTCCGCCATAGCCTTACAATGCTTTCTTGCGAATTCTGATCTCAGCGGGCGAAGCCTCGGGGGAAATGTACGGGGCGCAGCTCATTGATTCCTTGCGCAACAGCGATCCTCAGCTTAAGTTCTTCGGAGTTGGCGGCGAGCGCATGCGCGCTGCGGGCTGCGACACCGTGGTTGACGCGAAGGATCTCGCGGTTGTCGGCATCACGGAAATTCTCAGCCGCCTGCCAAAGATTTACGGACTATACCGACATCTGATTGGCGAGGCCGACAGGCGCAAGCCTGGTCTTGCCATCGTCATTGACTCGCCGGCCTTCAACTGGCGCGTCGCGCGGCAGATGAAGAGGCGCGGCATTCCCGTGGTCTATTACGTGGCACCGCAGTTCTGGGCGTGGCGCCAGGGGCGGGTGCGGCTGCTGCGCGACTATATCGATAAGGCACTAGTGATTTTTCCGTTTGAAGAAAAATTCTATTGCGAACGTGGAGTGGATGCGACGTTTGTCGGCCATCCGCTGGCGGATTTGCCGCAGCCGGCGATCACGCGCAGCGACTACGCCGCTCAATTTCATCTCGACCCGGCAAAATATTGGATCACGCTGATGCCGGGCAGCCGCGTGAAGGAAGTGCGCATGAATCTGCCCACGATCCTGGATGCGGCGTCCCAGCTCGGTTCAGACTATGAATTTCTTTTGCCGGTCGCACCAACGCTCGACCACGCTTTCATCGAGGGTCTAATCGGTCGGCAGAAAATCACGCTCGTGCCTGAATCCTTGCCAGCGCTGCGGCATTCGCGCGCGGGCATTGTCGCCAGCGGCACGGCAACGGTCGAGGCCGCCATGATGCGCACTGCGTTCGTGATGGTCTACCGGGTATCGTCGCTCACTTATCTGCTGGGCAAGCCGCGCGTCAAGGTTCCATATTTTGCCATGGTGAACTTGATCGCTGGAGCGGAGATCATCCCGGAATTGGTGCAGCACGATTTTACGGCCTCCAATGTAGTTGCCCGAGTGCAGGAGTTCCTCCCAGACGGTCCGGTCCGCGAACGGATGCAAGATGGCTTGACTCAGGTAAAAGCCAAACTGCGGTCTCCGAGACAAGCCCTCAATGGCTCAACCGAGACCCCGGCGGATCGCGCGGCAAAGATAATCCTGGGCCTGCTGCGCCGAGTGTAAGAAAATGACAACGGGATTTTCCCCATTCTTCACCTCGGCAGTGAATGGCGCGCGGAACCTGAGGACTACCGGGGACCGCAGAAAGCAGGTTTCTCGCTGGGCTCGAAATGACGAAGGGACGGAAAACCAAATGACAGACAGGGGTAAACCTTGTGCTCGCAGCATCTTTTAGAGGAGAATCTTCATCATAGGAAATGGTTAGGCCCATTTCCGGGAGACTCTCCTTAATGCAGATTCAGCTTCGGCGCGCCCAGGGCGTCTTCGCGGGTTTCTCTGCCCTTTTGCTTTTGATTTTCATTGCGATTCCTTCCTGGGCTGCTGAGAAGGTCCGCCTGCGGGTGGATGATTACCAGATCGAGGCGGAGCTGACGCCGCATCTACATCAGATTTCTGCGCGGGCCAAGGTCAAATTCACCGCACTCCAGGATCTGAATACGGCCATCTTTGAACTGCATAACGGGATGCGCGTCACCAAGGTTCTGGATGAGAATGGCCAACCGCTCTCGGCTGAGCGGGTCACGCAGGATTCCACGATTCGCGTGCCGCTGCCCGCCGGCCTTTCAAAAGACGCTTCCACCACGCTCACCTTCGAATACGAAGGCGAGATCGAGAGCGCCGACGATAGCCCGGTACCTGGGCTCAAGCTCGCGTACATCGGCGACGATACGAGCTACCTGCTCTATGCCGGGCGCTGGTTTCCGGTGAGCGGTTACGGGCTCAACCGTTTTACCTCGACCATCAGCATCACGGTGCCGGCTCACATGCTGGTGATTGGAAGCGGCAAGGCGACGGTCGCCGACAATCCGCCATCGAAGAAACCCAACAGCAACGGACTGGCGACGAAGACTTTCACCTTCGTCGATACGAAGCCGAGCTTCCCAGGCACGATCGTTGCGGGCATCTTCCAGGAGTACAAGAGCGATGAAGCCGGCATGAATCTGCACGTCTTCTTCAAGCCTGACCACTCGAAACTGGCTCCCGAATACACCACGACGGCGGTGCAGGAGTTTACTTACTTCATCACTCTTTATGGCACTCCTTTATCCCAGAGGCTGAACGTCGTAGAACTGCCGGCCGACACAGTGCCTTACGCTTGGGGGCCAGAAATTGCCGGTTTAGCTGGCCCCTCGATCACGGAAAAGACGAATTATCGTCTGCTAGCCAACGCCATTGCCCATCAATGGTGGGGAGTTTCGGTGAGTCCCGAATCGAAGGATGACTGGTGGCTTATCGACGGATTTTCTCGCTACTCCGAGGCCATGTACGTGGAGAATGCGGCGGGCGCCGCGGGGCTGGAAGAAGTGGTCAAGGATATGTCAGTGGGCGCGCTCGCGTATGACAATATACCGCTCTCGAGCGCCAGCAAGCTCGACCCCTTCTCCACCGAGTTTCAGTCGCTGGTGACCGACAAGGGCGCGATGATCTTGCATATGCTGCGGTGGGTTTTAGGCGAGGACAAATATCTAAAGACCATGCGCGAGTTCGCTGAGACTTACTCGGGCAAATCGGCCAGCATGGACGAGTTCAAGGCAATCGCCGAGAAATACTACGGCGAACAGCTGACATGGTTTTTCTCGCAGTGGCTCGACTCCACCGGCGCGCCCGAATTCAAGCTGAAGTACACCACGTATCGTCTGGGTAACAATAAGGGATTCCGCGTGACGGGCGAAATTTCACAGGATCTCGATCTGTTCCGCATGCCCGTGGACTTGCGGATTGACACGGACGGAAAAACGGAAGACAAGAAGCTTGAAGTCGTCGGTACCAGCTCGCCCTTTACGGTTGAAACCTTCGGACGCCCGCGGCGAATCGCAATCGATCCCGACCACCACGTGCTCACAAATTCTTCGGATGTGAAACTGCGGGCTTCCATCCTCCGCGGCCAGGCGCTGCAGCAGCAGGGCGATCTTTCCGGCGCGCTGGCCGAATTCAACAAAGCACTCGACCTCAATAAAAATAGTTCTCTGGCACACTACCGCGTTGCGGAGATTTTCTTCTTGCAGAGAAACTATCAATCGTCTGCCAATGCCTACCGCTCATCGATCAACGGAAACGGAGAACCGCGGTGGACGGAGGTCTGGAGCCATATCCAACTCGGCAAAATTTTTGACATCACCGGCCAGCGCGAGCGCGCCATCAACGAGTACCGGCAAGCCATTCAGACGAACGACGATACTTTCGGTGCTCTTGGGGAAGCACGCCGATATCTTCAGAAGGCTTACGAACGACCGAAAAACAAGGAATAACTGAGCAGGGGTGGTGTGCTTTTTCTCAGCCGATCTTCGCGCCCGTACCCAAAGCTTTGAGCTTCTTCGCCCCAGGAAGTAATCGAGGGCTTCGATTGATTGGCCGGGAAGCGCCGAACGGCAGGACCTCACATTCCGCAGCTTCGATCCGATGGACCCTTTCGGCGGGCGCGCTGGATTGGCGACTCTCCGCAAACCGCCGACGAATTTGCGGATACTCGAAGCGCACTCTCCGCAGCTCGTCGTTCGGTTGCACCTTCCATCGCAGCCGGTCCGACTGCAAGCGGGAATGCAGCGATTGATCGGCGGTGCCATGCTCCCTCTGCAACCGCTGGATGCGCTGTACAGCACGGTCGACTACGCGGCCGAACTGGTCCCCATCTTCGTTCTTCCGCCCCTGCTGCAAGCGCTGCCGGGTCTCCTGAACAGAAAACCAGGTGCGATTTCGATTGGACTCTTTCGGTGTGCTGAGTCTAAGCACTTCGCAAAGATGAGCACTGACCGCAAGGCTCTTCCCCGTGAATGCTACAGAATTCAGGTTGTTGTACCGTCCGGAGCGAAGATATTCCGTGAACGGAGCTTCCTCGATCCTTCCATGAACCCCAGCTTCTTCGAACGCTTCGAGTGCAGCTGCCTGAGCATGGGTGAGTCCCGGTTCGGCGCCGCCTTTGGGGAAGGTCCAGCGTTTGCTGTTGCGTGTTTGGACCAGCAAGAACTCGATAGCGCCACCACGGATCCGGTAGCAAACCGCGGCGACTTGTTCGCATTTACGATTCTCGCGAAGTTTTGACAATCGTACCGACTTGGCCAGAGGCTTGGGCAGCATTTGATCCGCGCGAAGCGCCGGGTGGATGACAGCGACGTCCGAATCTCGAATCTTCCGAACTGCTACTCTCATGGCAACAGAGTGCACGATGCCCCGCGCCGCTGCCTAGATCACAGCTTGGTTCTCGATGGCGACGGCTGAGCGTTGCTCTCAGGCTCGAAGCCCTGGAATCTTTCTGCATACTTGTATGGCGATTCCGGGAAAAGACAGTATTGATCTGTCACAAGACCGACCCAGCGTCGCATCCGGCCGCCAGGAGAATTGCTTGGAAAACATGTACTGTCTGCGCTGCAATCGCTCGATTCAAAGCGGACAGAAATCCGTAGCCGTGTATTTGTTCGCGCAGACCGTAGGGATCAAGCCGCGGCAAAAGTCGGCGGCACAACGGATCTGTTTTTGCCCGCAATGCTCGGTTTCCCTGGCCATGGGACCGCCCCCGGAAGGCGCCCTGAATATGGCGGCATACGACATGATTCGGGAACTCGTGGCCTCCGATCCGGCTTTGAATCAGGCGGCATGGGAGAGCCTAAGCGCGGTTTTGGGCTCGCTCCCGGCGACAGGCACGACTGGCCCTCGTCTTTCGCCAGCGTCCGGAGGGTACTTTGAGTTCTGAGGGCGGCGTAGCCTCTGCCATCAAGGAGTCGCCAGTTGCGTCTCGATCCAATGTTGAGCCGCCTCGACCGAACTGAAAATCGCAATGTTCTTCTGTGTCCTCAGAATTTTGTGCATGCGGGCGGCATGGTTCTGGACTGAGTCTCGGGTGACAAAGGCGCGTCTGGCCTGTTGCGAGAAGGGATCAATCTTATCCGCTAAACGAATGAACTCTTCGGCCTTGATATCCAGCTCTTCGACTTCGGTCATGTCTACAATCTCGGAGAAATCCGGGTCGAACAAAGGATTCGCCCGGAGCGAGGCAGCATACCTTGCAATGTCGGAGGCTGTGACCTTGTTTCGTAACTTTACGGAGACCAGCCGCTTGTCGATGTCCAATACGTAGTCCGCAGGTCCGGCGGGTTCGTAAGCTTCAGGTTGACTACGCGTGGCATTCGGACTAAAGACGTTGCTCTGGACCACGGCACCCTCTTGTCCCGGAGAACTTGATCCCTCTTCCTGTGCTATCGGCGAGAAAATGGCCGGGCATCAGTCCAGCATTTTCAATGGCAAATCCTGCCGCGGCTAACCTTTTTCGGCCCGACCCGGTCTAAAGAACTAACGCCAGCAGGGAACTTCGCATGGCCCGGCTGCGTATTACTGATCAGATCGTTAGGCGGGATTGAGACCCCTCGCCTGAACGTTACCCGGGGCCCTCACGCTTCGCTAGAGGCGTGAGGGCACATATCTTCGCCTATGCGAATGCTTCTCGATATCGTCCGGCAGTCGCTCTCCACGCTGTGGGCGCACAAGCTGCGCTCCTTCCTTACGATGTTTGGAATCGCCTGGGGGGTGGGTTCGCTACTGCTCCTGGTAGGCCTGGGGGAGGGCTTCCGCAGCGGCCAGGACAAGAATCTTGCCGAACTGGGTCAAGACATCATGTTCGTTTTCCCGGGCCGGATCCCGGCGGTCGCGGGGAGCTTCCAGTCAGGACAGCCTTATTACCTGACTTATGGAGACTACTTCGCCATCCGTGACCAGGCTCGGTTTCTGCGCGCCGTGTCCCCCGTCCTGGAGCGCGACGATATCCGTGCGGTCAGCGATTACGGATCGACGAATGGACAGGTTTTCGGCGTGGTTCCCGAGTACAGCGATATTCGCAACATGCCAATCGATCCTGGACGCTGGTTTAACACAGAGGACAATAAACAGCATCGTCGCGTGGCCGTGGTGGGATGGGAATTGTTGAAGAACATGTTCCCCGGCGAACCTGCCGTCGGCAGCACGATTCTGCTCAATGACATGGATTTCAAAGTCATCGGCGTCGTGCCAAAGATCGGCAAAGAGGGCGAAAACGGAACCAACCATCGCATCTTTGTACCCTTCGACACCATGCGAATGCTTTTCCCGCTGAAGGCGCAGAACTCGGAGAATGCAATCTCTTTCATTAATTACCGTCCCATCAAAAAAGAGCTGCATGTCGAGGCCAAAAACGAGGTTCACGGCATCATCGCGCGGCGGCATCTTTTCGATCCCAGTCTTGACGATGCCTTCAATGACTGGGATACCATCGACGGCGCCATTCGCGTGGGAAAGATTTTTGACGCGATGGATTATTTTCTGGGCGTCGTGGGACTCGTTACTCTTGGCTTGGGCGCGATCGGCATCATCAACATCATGCTGGTCTCTGTCACCGAGCGAACGCGAGAGATTGGCCTGCGCAAGGCTCTGGGCGCCACCCATCGCAATATCATGACGCAGTTTTTTGTCGAAGGCGCATTCCTTACCGTGTTCAGCGGCGGCATCGGACTGGCCATCTCCGGAGCGTTCGTAGCTTTGCTGGCGCAGTTGCCTTCGCCGGAAGGGTTCGATACGCCGCGCATTGTGCCTGCGTCCGCCGTGGTGGCGATTGTTTCGCTTTCTATTGCAGGCATTGTGTCTGGACTTTATCCCGCGCGTAAAGCCGCGCTGCTGCCTCCAGTGGAAGCACTGCGGCAAGAGTAAGAGAAATCTGGAGCAATCATGTTTGGCGAACTGGGCAAGCAAGCATTCAACGCGCTGAAACACAATCGCCGCCGCTCCCTGCTCACCATGCTTGGCATGGCATGGGGTATCGCGACGGTTGTTCTGCTGCTTGCCTACGGCTCCGGCTTCCAGAACGCTCTGATGATTGCCTTCCGCACCTTCGGGGGCAACCTGGTGGCGATTTTTCCGGGACGTACTTCGATCCAAGCGGGAGGGACAAAAGCCGGCGTGCAGGTGAGGCTCACGCGCGATGATCTCGACTTTATTCGTGCCGAGTGTCCCATGCTCACCCGTATTTCGCCTGAAGTCGACAAGCAAAGCCTGGTCACATTTGGCACTCGTAGCGCGAGCTATGGCGTTCATGGAGTCTATTCGACGTACGAGAAAATTCGCGCACTCGACGTGGGCGAAGGCGCGTTCTTCGGCGAGCGCGAAGACTTTACTCACACGCGCGTGGCCGTCATCGGGTCCACGGTGAAGAAGAAACTTTTCTCCGGCCAGAACGCGCTGGGCGAGAGCATTCGCGTCGACGGCATCTCCTACAAAGTCGTCGCGATTCTTCGCCATACCATTTCCAATGGCGACGAGGACATGAACTCTTTGGTCTACGTGCCATACAGCGCCATGAGCGACCTCAAGAACAGCTACTATCTCGACGGCATCATGATGGATTACGAGGGCGACCACAGCAAGATGGTGGCGGCCGTGCGCAACTCGATGGCTTTTCATCACAACTTCAATCCCAAGGACGATCGCGCTATCTTCGTCTTCGACGCTGTGAAGGATCTCGCCGATCTCACCGTGATTACAGTCGGAATCAAGGTTCTTCTGGGCTTTATCGGGTTGCTGACGCTCGGAATCGGCGGCGTTGGCCTGATGAACATCATGCTGGTGTCGGTGACACAACGTACTCGCGAGATCGGCGTTGAGAAGGCCATGGGCGCGCATCGCTGGCACATTCTATTTCAGTTCCTCGCCGAGGCTCTGGTAATCACGGGTCTGGGCGGGCTTTTAGGCGTGGTGCTGGCTTATCTTGTTTCCTGGTCGGTCGGTTCACTGACTCTCTGGAGCGCATTCATCGAGGACGCCAGCGAAGGCGATATACATCTGTACATCGATACGGCTACGCTAATTTGGTCGACTGTCATACTCAGTTTTGTCGGCATCATCAGTGGGATGTTGCCGGCTATCAAGGCCGCGAGGCTCGATCCCATTGAGGCTCTGCGCTACGAGTAGCCGACCGGATTCTTCCTAAGCGATACAATCTCCCCTATGCCCGAAACTGCCAAGACCCGGCTCGATCGGGTTCTCGATCAACTGCGCTTGTACGAACATCCTCTCCTGAACTTTTCTGCACGAGCCAAGGGCGAAGGCGTGGAAGTGATCATCCGTTTCAAGGACGAGTCTGTGCCGGTGCACACGTATTATTTTGATCTGCATCCCCGGGACCTCGATCACCCGCAGTTTGAATGGAATTTTCAACGACAGCTCTATGACGCACTGCATGATTATTTCGTTGAGATGTTTATCCGTACGCCACAGGATCGGGTCGAGCGGCGTCAGAGAGAATCGTGAATCCTCTACGCCAGAAAATCGAGCGGGAGATCCAGGAGCGAGGGCCCATTCCTTTCTCGCGCTATATGGAGCTTTGCCTTTACGATCCTGAATTCGGTTACTATTCGCGGAATGCCCAGCAGTTCGGCAAAGCTGGCGATTTTTACACGTCCAGCGACGTGCACGCGGTATTCGGCCGGCTGCTGGCTCGCCAGTTTGATGAGATGTGGCGTGCGTTGGGCTCGCCAGAACAAATCAGATTGGTGGAACTTGGCCCCGGCCGCGGTTTGTTTGCGCAAGATGTGCTGGGTTGGTCCGAGAAGAAATTCCCGGATTTCTTCCGCGCTCTGCATTATGAGTTGGTCGAAAGTTCGCAGCCTCTACGGGAGCGAATCCAGGAAACTCTAGGTCGTTACATCGAGTCTGGCAAAGCCGAATTGATAACG
>DATEQW010000094.1:0-10152 GCA_035272245.1 Candidatus Sulfotelmatobacter sp.
CAGAAAATAAAGCGGCACCAGCGATGCCGCAAACGCATATCCGAAATAGCGCAACCGCATCCCCGCCACATACAGAATGCAAGCTGCGATCCCTGCACACGCGATCGCCGTACCCAGGTCGGGTTGCAGCACAATCAACCCCAGCAGCACCAACACAGGCGCCGCCGCAGGCACCAGCGTGTTGCGCCAGTCATCCATGGTTTTCGCGCGGCCCTCCAGAAAATACGCGAGAAACAAAATCAGCACCGGTTTGGCCAGTTCCGACGGCTGGAAGGAAAATCCTCCCGCATGAATCCAGCGGTGCGTATTATGTGATCGATCCAGAAAAAACACCGAGATCAACAGCAGCGTGGTCACGCCCATCACCGAAAACACCAGCGCCGGATGCTCGTAGCGCCGGTAGTCCACCCGCATGGCCACCACCATCGCCACCAGTCCCGCCGCCGCCCAGATCAACTGCTTCAGCAAAAACGCATACGGTGATCCAAACCGCTCCCGCGCCATCACTGCCGACGCCGAAAACACCATCACCAGCCCCACAAACACCAGTAGCATGGTCACGGTAAACAGCCAGCGATCGACACTCACCCGCTTTGCCATGGAAACTCATTTCACCACGGAGTCACGGAGACACGGAGGATTGTTGTTGAGGATTTCGCTTCGAGGAGGTAACTGCCGTGGTTCCATCGGAGGGCCCGGCCTTCTGTCTTCTCCGTGCCTCTGTGTCTCCGTGGTTGGTAAGCTTCAGGCCAGCGTGCGCACAATTTCCTTGAACACTTTGCCCCGGTGCTCGTAGCTCTTAAACTGATCAAAGCTCGCGCACGCCGGAGCCAGCAACACAACGTCCCCCGGCTGCGCCGCGGCATTCGCTTTGCGCAGCGCATTCTCCAAAGTCTCCGCGTGCAACACCTCGACACCTTGAATCTGCGACTCGATCTTCGCCGCCGCCGCGCCGATCGTGTACACGCGCTTCACCCGCTGCCGCAGCAGATCGTTCAGCACCGAATAGTCGCTACCCTTGTCCTTGCCGCCGAGAATGAGGTGTATGTTCGCCGGAAACGACTCCAGCGCCTTGATGGTCGCATCCACATTCGTGGCCTTCGAGTCGTTGTAGTAATCCACGCCGCGGATCGTCGCCACATATTCCAGCCGATGTTCCACCGCCTTAAAGTCGCGCACCGCCTCCCGAATTTTCTCCGGCGTGCATCCCATCAGCGCGCTCGCGCACACCGCCGCCAGCACATTCTCCAGATTGTGCGCACCCTTCAGCGGAATCTCCGCTACCTGCATGATCTCTTCTTGATGTTCGCCCTGACGAAAGAACATGTTCCCATCGCTCACCCACGCTCCCTGCTTCACTTCTTTCTGCCGGCTGAACCAGAACACCTGCGCCCGCGTCCTCGCCGCCATCGCCACGCACGTCGGATCATCTTCATTCAGCACCGCGAAGTCGTCGCCCCGCTGGTTCTCAAAGATCCGCTCTTTCGCAGCCACATAAACTTCCAGCGTCCGGTGCCGGTCCAGATGATCCGGCGTCACATTCAACACCACTGCGATCTTCGGCCGGAACGTCTGAATCGTCTCCAGCTGAAAACTCGAAACCTCGAGCACAATCACCGTCTCGCGCTTCGCCTGCTCCACCAGCGAAATCGCCGGTGTGCCGATATTCCCGCCCACCAGCGTCGGAAGCCCGCCCGCCGTCAGAATCTCTCCCACGAGCGTGGTCGTCGTCGTCTTCCCGTTGGATCCAGTAATGGCCACAATCGGCCCCGGCAAAAACTGCGCCGCCAACTCAATCTCGCCAATCACGGACTCGCCCAACGACCGCGCCTGCAACAGCGGCGCCGCATCCACCGGAACCCCCGGACTCACCACAATTAAATCCTGCCCGCGAAACGTACGCTCCCCGTGCCCGCCCGTCTCAACCGTGATTCCATGATCGAGCAGCACCGGAATTTCGTTGTGCAGTTCGTCTCCACTCTTCGTATCGGAAACAGATACCCGCGCCCCATGCGCCTTCAAAAACAGCGCCGAAGCTACTCCCGACTTTCCGAGTCCCACCACCAGCACGCGCTTGTCTTTGAGTTCCATCACCTGCTTCGCTAGCTCCTCGATGTGAATCCCAGCAAGATCATTGCCGCCATCAACGCCACCGCAAGATAGTAGCCGTATCCATTCAAGCTCGGAAGAATGCTGTCCGGATGCTGCTCGCCGTAGAGTCGGTTCACTTTTGAATAGTCCCTAGACAACAGCGACAACTGTTGATCGTCCGGGAGTTCTTCATTGACGCGGGCTTTCATCCATAGCGATAGGACATTGAGCGGAATGACGAGCACAATGAAGCAGACTAGCAGGGTGATCAAGATTCGCGTCTCTGTGGCTCCGTGGTGAATGTTTCTTACCTCAGCTTCAGCGTGGTCAGCGCGAACAGCGCAAACACCAGCGACGCAATCCAGAAGCGCACAATAATTTTCGACTCCGACCACCCCATCAATTCAAAATGATGATGAATCGGCGCCATCTTGAAGATCCGCTTCTTCCGCAGCTTATACGATCCCACCTGCAGAATCACCGACATCGCCTCGATCACAAACACTCCGCCGATAAACGGCAGCAACAGTTCCTGCTTGATGATCACCGCGACCGTCCCAATCGCCCCGCCCAGTGCCAGCGATCCCACATCGCCCATGAACACTTCCGCCGGATGGGCGTTGTACCACAAAAATCCAATCGACGATCCCACCATCGCTCCGCAATAAATCGTCAGCTCTCCCACTTGCGGCATCTTTGGAATTTCCAGGTAAGTCGCAAACGTCGCGTGCCCGCTGACGTACGTGAGCACCGTCAGTGCTCCCGCCGCAATCACTGTGCACCCAATCGCCAGCCCATCCAGCCCGTCCGTAAGATTCACCGCGTTGCTTGATCCCACGATGACCAGCGCCACAAACGCGATAAACGGCAAGAACGCCAGTGGCCACAAATGCGGATACCGTTCCAGGGTCTGCACCACCAGGTCGGGATGAAACTGTTTGAAGAACGGCACGATCAGCTTGGTCGAATACATCCCGTAGGTCTGCATCGCAATCAGCATCACTGCAATGATGACGCTGGTGGCAATCTGCAGACCCAGCTTGGCTTTTCCAGTCAGTCCTAAATTCCGGCGGTGCGCAACCTTGGTGTAATCGTCCGTGAATCCAATCGCCGCAAATGCGCACGTGGCAAACACCGCAATCCACACGAAGCGATTGCTCAAGTCCGCCCACAGCAGCGTCGGTACCACGATCGCAATCGCGATCAGCAGTCCGCCCATGGTCGGCGTTCCCGCTTTTTTCTGATGCGCCTTCGGACCTTCTTCGCGAATGTATTGTCCAATCTGGAATTCGCGCAGCCGGTTGATCACCAGCGGACCGACGATGAGCGCGGTAAACAGCGCGGTAAGACTGGCAAACGCAGTTCGGAACGTCAGATAACGGAAGATGCGGAAGGGCGGAAAATAATGTTGCAGCTTCACGAACAGCAGCCAGTAGAGCAATCAGCCTCCGTTCCGTAATCGTCTCAATTCTTGCCGTCGCGCCGGGCCTTCCAGGTCTCCAGCGCGTTCTCCAGCTTCACACCCCGCGAAGCCTTCAACAAAATCACGTCTCCATCGCGCGCCTCGCGCGCCAGCCATTCTCCGGCCTCTTCCGACGATGCCACAAACTCCGCGCGCATTCCTTCGCGCTTCGCCGCCTCGATCATCCTCTGCGCCAGTCCACGCACGCCAACCAGCACCTCAATCTTTTTCTCCGCGATATGTCTTCCCGCCTGCCGATGCAATTCCTCGCCGCTCGGACCAAGTTCCAGCATTTCGCCCGCCACCACGATGCGCCGCTTCGCCGCCATCGTGGCCAGCGCGTCCACCATCGCCTCCAGCGCCTTCGGATTCGAATTGTAACAATCGTTGATCACCGTGATGTTACCCATCTGGAGAACCTGCCCGCGCTTCTCTGCCGGCTCCAGCGTCGACAGCGCCGCGATTGCCTCCGATGGTTTCAGACCGCGCTCCAATCCCACGGCAACGGCGGCCAGCGCATTCCGCACGTTGTGCTCGCCCACCAACGCCAATCGCGCACGTTCGCGCACTCCTCCAACCACCACATCGAACTCCCCGCCCTCAGTTCCCTTCGACTGAATGTTTTCCGCTCGCACATCGGCTGTGGCCTGCATGCCATACATCACAACTCTTCCCTTGAAGCCGCGTCCAAACTGAGAGACATACTCATCGTCGGCATTCAACACTGCCGTTCCATTCGCGGGCAGCGACTCAACCAGCTCATACTTCGCTCGCGCAATCCCCGCCAGCGAATCAAAGAACTCCAGATGCACCGCCGCCACGTTCGTCACCACGCCAACTTCTGGCTGCGCGATCTTGGCCAGCGCCCGGATTTCCCCCGCATGCGACATTCCCATCTCGATCACGGCTACGTCGTACTCCGGTTCCAATTTCAGCAGCATCAGCGGCAAGCCAAAATGATTGTTGAAGTTCCCTTCCGACTTCAGCACCCGATACCGCGCGCTCAGCACATGCGCAATCGCTTCCTTCGTGGTCGTCTTCCCCGCCGATCCCGTGACCGCGATCAGCGGCTTTCCCCACAACTTCCGCACCGCTGTCGCCAGCATCTGCAGCGCGACCAGCGTGTCTTCCACCGCCAACAACTGCGTCTTGCCCGGATACCGCCCGACCCGATCCTTTCGCACCACCGCCGCAGCCGCCCCTTTTTCCAGCGCCTGCTCCACATAGTCATGCCCGTCCAACCGTTCGCCCTTTACTGCAAAGAAAAGTTGGCCCGCTCCCACCGTCCGCGAATCGATCGAGTAACCACGCACGGTTTCTTCCGCCGCAAAATCCCCCACGGCAGAAATAAACTCCGCAACTTTGCCGAGCGCCAGCTTCATCCCTTCGCCCCGGCTTGAGCGGACTTGCACTCGTATCCCGCCGCCCTTAGCGCCTCGCGCGCCACCTCCAGGTCATCAAACGGAGCCGCGCCCTCCCGCGTCACCTGCACCTTCTCGTGCCCCTTCCCCGCCAACAGCACTATGTCTCCCGGCCGCGCCTCGCGAATCGCCAGCGCAATCGCCTTGCGCCGGTCCGCTTCCACACTGTATTTCACGCCAGTTTTCTGCAGCCCCACCACCGCATCATTGATAATCGCCAGCGGATCCTCACTCCTCGGATTGTCGGAAGTCAGCACCACGAAATCGCTTCCCCGCCCCGCCGCCTCGCCCATCAACGGACGCTTTTTCCTGTCCCGATCTCCGCCGCATCCAAACACCGTCAACACTCTTCCTTTCACGGCCGCTCCGGAAACCAACTCCCGCGCCAGCGCCGTCAGATTCCGCAACGCATCGTCGGTGTGCGCATAGTCCACCACCACGGTGAACGGCTGCCCGCAGTCCACTCGCTCAAACCTTCCCGGGACGCACGCCAGCTTGTCGACCCCGTTGGCGATTGCCTCCGATTTGCATCCCCGCGCGTAGCAAGCTCCCGCTGCGGCCAGAATGTTGTACACATTTACGCGCCCAATCAGTGCCGAGAACACCGCAATCTTTCCCTCCGGCGTCACCAGATCGAAGCGCGTCCCGCGCGTCGTGATCTCCACATTTTCCGCATACAGATCGCCGCGCTCCCAGCCGTACTTCAACACTACGGAGCTTTTCTTCCGGCTGAACTCAGCCAACTTCGCGCCATACTCATCATCCACACTCGTTACCACCGCTCGCGGCGCGTCCGTACCGCAGCCCTCGAACAGCACCCGCTTCGCCGCAAAATATTCCTGCATCGTTTTGTGATAATCGAGGTGGTCGCGCGTCAGGTTCGTAAACACAGCCACATCAAACGGCACGCCATACACGCGCTCCTGCGCCAACGCATGCGACGAAACTTCCATCACCGCCTCCGTCGCCCCGTTCCCCAGCGCCTCATTCAACATGCGATTCAATTCCAGCGCCTCCGGCGTGGTATGCGGCGCTGGCAACACTCTTCCGGCCACGTGATATTCAATCGTCCCGATCAGTGCGCTCTTCCGCCCCGCCGCGGTCAGAATCGATTCCACCAGAAACGCTGTCGTGCTTTTCCCATTCGTCCCGGTGATTCCCGTGATTGCAATCCGCTCCGCCGGCTTCCTATAAAAGTTCGCGCTGATTCGGGCCAGCGCCCGTCGTCCATGCGGAACCAACGCCCAGCCTACATTTGGACGCGGGTTCTCCGCCGCCGAATCCGTCACCACGGCTACGGCTCCCGCTTGAATTGCCTGATCGATAAACCGGTTCCCGTCGCTGGATTCCCCGTGCATGGCCACGAAGACGCACCCCGGCTTCACTCGCCGCGAGTCATATTCCACACTCGTCACGCCCGGATCCCCGCTTTGCCCGAGGACTTCCGCTCCATCCAGCACCTGTTGGAAGGTCATTGCCGAGAATTATATGGTACGGAGACCGCGGGATTGCCTCGGAAGATGTCGTGCATTTTCCTAACGGATCGGGAAGGGCACGACTTGAGTCGTGCCATAAGTCCGCAAAATTGAATCCGGCTTCAGCCGCTGGGGTAAGCCCTTACCCCGGCACCTCGCACTGAAGGCGTAGGCGGCGCAAAAACTCTCACCGCTAAAATCACACTCCGGGAGGGCTAGGATCTCACTCCAGATGCCGGAATCACCACTCCGCCTCACTCGTACCACGTCGCCACTCCTAGAGCGTAAAGTACGAATACTGCACTCACCACGATGAGAATAAAGTTCGCTACTATTCTCAGCCATCGTGGCCTAGCAGGAGCATCTCTTCTAAACCTGATCCAAAACAGAAAGCTAACCACACAGAGTAAAGCTAAGCCGTAGTAGTAAGTCCCCCTAACCACGCTGAAAGTATGTGAGCGAAAAAAAAGACCGATCGCGGCCATACAACCAGTCAACCAGAATAGAAGCTCTCGTTTGGAAGAGAGTTTCAAAGGTGAGATCTCCTTCGTGCCAGCACAACACTCGTACTCGAACCTCAACTCCCATCCATTTGTGGAGTGGGGTTACCAAGGGCATGTTTCCACCGGTTTCCACCAGCACTACAATTATTACTATGTCCACCGGAACCGGCCACGCCAAGTACCGTTGCGGCCAGTGCGAGATGCCGGAAGACCAGTGCATCTGCGACAAGTTCTGCTGCCTCTGTCAGTCGCAGCTCGACATTCGCATCTGCACGGACGGCCTGATGTATTGCGACGCCTGCCGCCATGCCTGCGACTACAAAACTTCCGACGAGCACTAGACCACTACCGCTTCCCGGTACTCGCCAAACACACGCCGCATTGCGTCGGAAATTTCACCCACCGTCGCATAAGCATCCACCGCTTCCAGAATCCGAGGCATAACATTCGCGCCCGATCGCGCCGCGTCCTCTACGCTCTGTAGCGCTGCCTTCCATGGACCCGCATCCCGCCGCGCCCGCAACGCCCGCACCCGTTCAACCTGTTTCGGCTCCAGCGCCGGATCGATGTTCTGAATCGGAATCGGCTTCTCCTCTTCCACTTCAAACCGGTTCACTCCCACCACAATCGCTTCCTCGCGATCGACCGCCTGCTGATATTCGTAGGCCGCGTTCTGGATCTCCTGCTGCACAAATCCGCGCTCAATCGCCTTCAGCATCCCGCCCATCACTTCAATTTTCCCTAAGTACTCCGCCGCCCGCTTCTCAATTTCGTTGGTCAGCGCTTCGATGTAATACGATCCCGCCAGCGGATCGATGGTCTGCGCCACACCCGATTCGTACGCAATCACCTGCTGCGTGCGCAGAGCAATTCTTGCCGCCTGCTCCGTGGGCAACGCCAGCGCTTCGTCATACGAATTCGTATGGAGCGACTGCGTCCCGCCCATCACCGCCGCCAATCCCTGAATCGCCGTACGCACAATATTATTTTCCGGCTGCTGCGCCGTCAGCGTCGATCCCGCCGTCTGCGTATGAAAGCGCAGCATCCACGACCGCGGATTCTTCGCCTTGAAGTGTTCCCGCATAATGCGCGCCCACATTCTCCGCGCCGCGCGGAACTTCGCCACTTCTTCCAGAAAATTGCTGTGCGCATTAAAGAAGAAGGAAAGCCGCGGCGCGAACTTATCTACATCGAGCCCCGCCTTGATTGCCGCCTCCACATACGCCATCCCGTTGCCCAGCGTGAACGCCACTTCCTGCACCGCCGTCGATCCCGCCTCGCGCATGTGGTAGCCGGAAATCGAAATCGTATTCCACTCCGGAACGTTCTCTTTCGCCCAGGCAAACATGTCCGTAATTACCCGCATCGCCTGCTGCGGCGGATAAATATACGTTCCGCGCGCGATGTACTCCTTTAGCACATCGTTCTGCACCGTGCCCGAAAGTTGCCGTATGTCCGCGCCCTGCCGCCGCGCCACTGCCACATACAACGCCAGCAGAATCGATGCCGTCGCATTGATGGTCATCGATGTTGAAATCTTGGTCAGCTCGATCCCGGCGAACAGCCGTTCCATATCCTCGATGGAATCGATCGCCACACCTACCTTGCCCACTTCCCCCGCCGCCAGCGCGTGGTCCGAGTCCATCCCAATCTGCGTCGGCAAATCGAACGCCACCGATAGTCCGGTCGTTCCATTCGCCAGCAAATATTTGTAGCGCTTGTTTGATTCCTCGGCGTCGCCCATGCCCGCATATTGCCGCATGGTCCACAACCGCCCGCGGTACATCGTCGCCTGCACTCCGCGCGTGTACGGATACTCCCCCGGATACCCAATCTCGCCGTCATAGTCCGAGCCTTTGAGGTCGGCAGGGGTATACAGCGGGCTTACGGGAATGTGAGAGGACGTCTCGATGCTGGCCCCATGCTGCACATCCGCAGCTTTGATTCCTCGCGCCATTGATCGCTACTCCTTCAAAAGCGGGTACAAGATTCTATAAAATAAGTTGTACGGACGGGCGTCGAAAACTATTTCCCCCGGCTTTGCATCGGGGACCTTGCTTTTCGAATCGATGCGCCCACCGCTTCCTTTTTCGATTATTTCTTGAGTTGCGGCACGCGCCTCGGTATTGCAGGAGCAAAACCAATACCGGGACGGTAAGCCGGCTCCGACCCACAGATGTGCTGGGGGAGGTTGTGGAAGAGTAAATTGCGCCACCCCGTTCGCATCAGTCTCCAGGCTCAATTTGGACTCATATTTCTGCGGGGCAGCTTCTCCCTTCCCGTAGAACAGCGAGACGGAGATTCTTTGTCCCGGGAGTGCATGACCATTCTTATCGTTAATAATGCGAACTGTTATTACCTGAGCAAAGCAACGACTGTTCGACCATACCAACAGAAGCCACGCGAGATGACGGAGATAATAGCTAGCCGGTCGACGTTTCCGGCAGACTCTCACGGTTCCCGCTCCTGGCTGTCTCATCCTGTCCACCCACTTCGATCAACGCATCCGGTATTTACCTCTTCTTCTTCACTCTCCAGAACGAACTCACCCCGAACCACGCGAAGGCGACTGTGCAACAAACTGCCAGCGCCATCCGCCCCGGCCCTGCCTGTCCGGCATGATATTTTCCGTACTCCCGCACCGAACCCGCCCCGAGACTCAGCGCCATGATCAGGAAAATAACCCCCGTAACCTCCAGCCACAATTGATGCAACACCCGCCCGAAGGCCCGCCCGGTGGTCGCCAAGGCCCTGCTGGCCGCACGCAGGGTCCGGCTGCGCTTGGCTTGCTGCGTCGCCACCTGCGCCACTACCCCTAACTTCCGTGCGGTAGAAACCTTATTCACCGCTCGATTTTAACAGCCTCTGGCGCTACAATGACCCAAACCTTTGGCCGCCATCGAACCGTTGCGCGGCTCCAGGCATCTAAACGTTAGCTAAGAATTCTTCACCGCACGGCGATCGGGGGACCACTTGGACCAGCAACTGAAAGACTTGATGAAGGAACTCGGCGAAGCCATCAACGAATCTCTCTCCGATTCTGAACAGATCGCCGAAGTCGTCTCTCGCATCAAAGAGGGCGGCTACGACATTTTTCTGGTCCTCGAAGCCACCATCGGCGTCAGCAAGCAAGGCGAAAAGTCTTCCGACAAAACTTCCCTCGTCACCACTCTTTCCACCAATCCCGAATTCAAAATCAA
>DATEQW010000095.1:0-27037 GCA_035272245.1 Candidatus Sulfotelmatobacter sp.
CTGGAAAACACTGAGCCTTGAGTGGGGGATCTTCGCGGCTTTTGCAGCGGCCACATTTCTCATTCTGTACGGATCGTTCCTGGCTCTGAAGCGGGCGCATCTCCCCGAATTGCCGAGTGGCCACACGATTGTCATCGGCGGACAGCCGCTGAAGCTGCCGGTTGAGCCCGTGCTGCGCCTGATCGCGCTCGGCATTTCGCTGGTCATTGCGGCTGCCACTGGCGCCGGCATGATGGTAGAGTGGCCGACCCTCGCGCTTTTCTGGTACGCACCCCGCACCACTGGTAGCGTCAGCGTGTTTGACCCGATTTTTGGCAAGTCGCTGAACTTCTTTCTTTTCACGTTGCCCGCGTGGCAGTTGATCGCCGGCTGGCTGCTAATGCTGGCTGTGATTGCTTGTATACTCGCCGCTTTCTTCATCCTCATCACGGGCGGAAGCCGGGTGCTTTCCAGGCATCTCAGCCGCTACGTCGCATTACCCTGGCGCGGGTTCTCCATCGCGTTTGCGTTTCTCTTGCTGATCGTTGCGATGCGTGTGTATATCAGCCGGTTCGAGTTATTGCTTGACGATCATACGATTTTCGGGGGTGTGACCTACACGGACGCGCACATTACGGTCACGGGGATGCTCATCGTCTGCGCAGCGCTGGTTCTGGGCGCGGTGATCGCCGTCATCAACGCTGTGCGCGTGCCCCGCGGGCGCTGGCTGATCGCGGCGATCCTTCCGGCGGCGGTTTGTTATGTCGCCATGCAAGGAGTCGCCTGGTACGTCAGCAGCTTTATCGTCAAACCGAACGAACTGGTTCGGGAGAAGCCCTACATTGTCTACAACACGGACTTGACACGGCAGGCCTACGGATTGAACCGGGTCACGCAGCGCGAGTTTCCCGCGGAGACGACGGTCGAAGCGACTGATCCAGCGAACAATCAGGCTACGCTGCAGAACATCCGTCTGTGGGACTGGCACGCACTCCAGGACACGTTGCGTCAGATTCAGGAAATCCGAACTTACTACGACTTTCCCGACATCGATATTGATCGATATGACATTGACGGCACGACTCGCGAGGTGATGCTCGCGGCGCGCGAGTTGAACGTCGACAAGCTCCCGGAGAGCAGCCGCAACTGGATTAACGACAAGCTGATCTACACGCACGGCTACGGCATCACGATGAACCCAGTCAATGGGTTCACGCCGGAGGGGCTGCCCACCCTGCTTCTGAGCAATATGCCGGTCCAGAGCACGGTGCGTGGGCTCGGCGTGACGCGGCCGGAGATTTATTTCGGCGAGATGACCAATACCGACGTCTACGTGAAGACGCGGCAGAAGGAATTCAACTACCCGCAAGGCGCCAGCAACAGCCTTACTTCGTACGAGGGCACCGGCGGCATCGTACTCGACGGTTTCCTGCGCCGCATCATGATCGCGTTCGACCGCGACGACCTGGCCAAGCTGCCGTTCAGCGATGACGCGACTAAGGATAGCCGCCTGCTGATGCGGCGCAACATACGCGATCGCGTAGCGGCACTGGCGCCGTTCCTTACCTACGATCCGGATGCGTACATCGTGCTTGGGGACGATGGCCGGCTGTCGTGGATCATGGATGGGTTCACGCTTTCCGACAGCTATCCGTACTCGAGCCATTACCGTCTCGACAATAATCCGATTAACTACATGCGGAACAGCGTTAAGGTGGTCATCGACGCCTACGATGGTACGACCACGTTTTACGTGTTTGATACGGAGGATCCGATCATCGCGGCCTACCGCCGCATTTTCCCGAGTCTGTTCAAGGACGCGGCTCTGATGCCGGCTGGGTTGCGCAAACACGTACGCTACCCCGAGTTGCTGCTCAAGCTGCAGGCGGAAGTGTACGGCCTGTATCACATGACGGATCCGGAAGCGTTTTACAACCGCGAGGATCTGTGGACGGTCGCGACCGAAGTCGGCATGGGCGAGGGCGGCGGGCAAGTGACGCAGGCGATGCAGCCGAATTTCGTGCTGATGAAACTGCCGGGCGAAAAAGGTGAGGAGTTCGTGGAGATTCTGCCCTTCACGCCGTCGAACCGGAATAATCTGATTGGCTGGATTGCCGGGCGCAGCGACGGGGCACAGTACGGTACGTCGATAGTGTACAACTTTCCCAAAACCAAGCTGGTCGACGGACCGCTGCAAATCGAGGCGCGAATCGATCAGAACGCGCAGCTTTCCGGACAGCTGACGCTGTGGAATCAGCAAGGTTCGCACGTGCGGCGCGGCGCGCTGCTGGTGATTCCGTCGGGGCGCGCCCTGTTGTATGCGGAGCCGATTTATCTGCAGGCGGAGCGGAGTCCGATGCCGGAGTTGCGCCTAGTGGTACTCGCGTTGCAAGACAAGCTGGCGTACGGACCGACCTTCGAGTCGGCAATGGCGGCGCTCTTTGGCGGCGCAACCTCGTCCCTGAGCGCGCCTTCGACGAACGCCGCGGCCGCCACCGCCGCAGAACCGGCGCGGGGCGCAGGCGCTTCGGCTTCGTCTCCGCAGCCGGCAGCGGATCTCACCGCACTCATCGCGGAAGCCGCCAAAGACCTTGCCGACTATCAGCGCCTGACGGCGGAAGGCAAGCTCGGAGAGGCTGGACAGAAGCTTGAACAGTTGAAGCGCGCACTCGACAAACTGAACACGCGTCAAAGATAGTCTCGCTGCGGGGCTGCGCTCCGGGCTCTCGAATGAACAACCGACCCAGTTTTACGGTTCGTCGCGATAGACGCTGATTTGCGGCGTAGCGCCTTCCATCCGCTTTGCGCGAAACATCCCTGGAGTATTGAAGCTCCAGGCTAGCGTCCCGTCGGGCGTAAGCGCGATGACGCCTCCGTCTCCATGGATCGCGGAGAGATCCTTTTGCACGACCTCGTCGGCGGCCGCCTGCAAAGTCATGCCCTTGTACTGCACGAGAGCGCAGATGATGCGCGCCACGGTGAGCCGGATGAAATACTCGCCCGTGCCCGTTGCCGAAACGGCACACGACTGATTCGAAGCGTAGGTCCCCGCGCCGATGATGGGGGAGTCGCCGACTCGGTTCCAGCGCTTGGCCGTGGTGCCACCGGTCGAGGTACCGGCCGCAATGTTGCCACGGCGGTCAAGAGCAACGACACCGACCGTGCCGTGCTTGTGCATGTCAGTCCTTTCCAAGGCGGCGATGGGTTTGGCCGGAGGCGCGGGCGCACCCTCAGGGCGCGGAGGAATCGGCGAGCCGTCCTTTTCGAGCTCGCGGACAAGCTGCTGCCAGCGGCGCTCGGTGAAGAAGAAGCTGGGTGGCACCTGTTCGAGGTGCACGTGCGCGGCAAAGTCATCGGCACCGGAGCCGATCAGCATGACGTGGGGCGACTGCTCCATGACCGCGCGGGCGAGCGAGATGGGGTGGCGCGTGCGCTGCACGTCGGCAACCGAGCCGGCCCGCATCGTCTCGCCATCCATGATCGCCGCATCGAGCTGATTAGTGCCGTCCGCCGCGAAAACCGCGCCACGTCCGGCGTTGAACGACGGATTATCTTCGAGTGGCTTAATGGCGGCTTCGACAGCATCGAGCGCAGAACCTCCTTTATCAAGCACGTTGGCAGCGGCGGTGAGCGCTTCCTTGAGGCCGGCGCGGTAGTTGGCCTCGGCTTCGGGAGTCATGGAGGAGCGCTCGATGACTCCGGCGCCGCCGTGCAGCACCAGCGCCCACTTGTGCTGTGCAGAGGCGGGCTGCGGAAAAGCCGCGGGAGCACTCTGGGCCAGGCCTGCGCAACACAAGGCACAGGCAAGACCAACGGAGGCGAGCGAGAGTTTACGAGTGAGCAAGTTCATAAAACTCCTTGGAGCGGTATGACGCGGGGCCTGATGATTGACTCAGGCGAAAAGGGCGGCTTCGGGGCGTCCAGCCTCCGCACTATTTCCGGTACACGATGCCACTCTTCATGACGAAGCTGACGCGCTTGAGCACGGAGATGTCCTGCAGCGGATCGCCGGGGACTGCGATCACATCGGCGTAGAAGCCGGGCTTGAGCTGGCCGATTACGTCCTGCCGTCCGAGGAGACGCGCACCATTCAACAGACTGGTGCGGAGCACATCGACGGCGGGCATTCCGTACTTCACCATCAACTCAAACTCGCGCGCCTGGGTGCCGTGCGGAAAGGGGCCGACATCGGAGCCTACCGCCATGGGGACGCCTGCCGCTAGTTGCTTGCGGAACTCGGCGGCATGGAAGGCCAGCAGGGCGCGCTCATGCTCGGCTACGGCGGGAGAGTCGGCATGGACAGCGAAGTACTCGGAGATGGCAAAGGTGGGTACGGCGTAGATCTGCTTCTCGCGCATGATGCGCATGGTTTCGGGGCTGAGCTGGTCGGCGTGATCGATGGAGGCGACGCCCGCCTGGGCCGCGTAGAGAGCTCCGGGCTCCCCGGTGCAATGGACGCCCACGCGCTTGCCCACGCGCGCCGTTTCTTGGACGGCGGCTTCGAGCTCGGCCTCGGTGTACTGGTAGGGCGTGGTGAACTTACCATCGGCGAAGTGGTCGGCACCGGTTTGATAAATCTTGATAAAGTCTGCGCCCTCCTTGAGCTGCTGCCGTATCACCGAGACCAGTTCGCCGGCATTGTTAGCGTAGGTGGCATTGGATGAGATGTGCTCGGCGGGATTGAAGTGGATTGCGTCTTCATGGCCACCGAGAATGCTGATGGCGTTGCCGCTCACGCTCATGCGCGGGCCAGGAATCAGTCCGGAGTCGATGGCGTTGCGCACGGCCGAGTCTGCCGAGCCCGCACCTTCGGTTCCCATGTCACGCTCGGCAGTGAAGCCCGCCATCAGATCCTCACGGGCCGCGATTTCGGCGAGGATCGTGCGCTCGGGTACGGATTCGACGACGGTCTGGAGGTCCTCGGCTCCAGGATGGAGGAAAAGATGGACGTGGACGTCGATAAGCCCGGGCATCAGAGTCGCCGCGCCCAGATCGATCACCGTGGCGCCGCCGGGATGGGCGACCGACGAACCAGCTTCAACAATGCGATTGCCGCGCACGAGAACCTCGCCAGGGCTGACGAGGGCGCCATGCTCCACATCGAAGATGTGGGCGGCATGGAGCACGATGGTATCGCTAGCGGGAATGGCGGCGGGAGCAGCGGGAGATTGAGCCTGGAGTGCATATACCGTGGCGAGAGCCAGGATGAAGACGAACGCAGTGGCGGCGGAGCGCAGGGATCGCAACATGCGCCAAATACTAGCACGCTAGCCGTCAGCCCATCCTCACTCGTAGTGCAACGGTCATTGTCATGAACAATCTCGACGAGTCACTCCGAACGCGAATTGCGGACAATGGCTGCAATCTACATTCCTGCGGTGAAGGATGCTGGGCCTTTAGGAATAGGGGATGAAGTAGGCTTACGCCCCGAGTGTCCTGGCTCAGAATTCGGCAAGTTGTTCGCAGTGCTTTCCACCAGTACACTCTTTGTGGCGAGGTGCCGTCGATGAGAACGCTGGGCAGGCTTCTTGGTTTTGGGCTGTGCAGTTCGCGGACGGTAAGTTTCCTACTTAGCATTGTGGCCTGTCTCTCCGTTGTGGCGGGTGCTTTGTTGTTCCCCGAACCGTCGGCGGCGCAGACTGTCACGCCGCAGTACTCCGCCTTGCCAAGTGAAACGCCCATTAAAATCCAGCCCGTCAACGATAGTTTCGAGTACGTCAGGCGTGAGGTCATGATCCCCATGCGCGACGGGGTCAAGCTGCACACGGTCATCATCGTGCCCAAGGGAGCAAAAGGCGCGCCCATTCTGTTAACGCGTACTCCGTACGATGCGAGCGGACTTACGAGCCACGCCCAGAGCTCGCATCTCGGTCCCATCCTGCAGGGGTATGACAACGCAACCGACGTGATCGTCGAAGGCGGCTACATTCGAGTGGTCCAGGATGTGCGCGGCAAGTATGGCTCCGAGGGCGACTATGTGATGAACCGTCCCCTGCATGGGCCGCAAAACCCAACCCCCGTCGATCACGCCACGGACACCTACGACACCATCGACTGGCTGGTGAGGAATATTCCCGAAACGAATGGCAAAGTCGGCATCCTCGGCATTTCCTACGACGGCTTTCTGCCTCTGATGGCGGTCGTCAACCCGCACCCGGCGCTCAAGGTTGCGGTGCCGATGAATCCTATGGTCGATGGCTGGATGGGCGATGACTGGTTCCACAACGGCGCCTTCCGCGAACAGGGCATGCCCTACATCTATGAGCAGGAGGCGACGCGAAGGTCCGACGTCAAATGGTGGAAGAGCTACTTTGACGACTACGACATGTTCATGCAGGCAGGATCAGCGGGCGAACTCGGGCGCCTCCACGGTTTGGAGCAGGTCGGCTTCTGGCGGAAGATCCTGGAGCACCCCAGCTACGACGCCTACTGGCGCGACCAGGCGGTGGACCGCTTATTGGCTGCTGAGCCGCTCAAGGTGCCGGTGCTGCTGGTGCACAGCCTCTGGGACCAAGAGGACATCTACGGGGCCATCGCTGTCTATAAGGCAATCAAGCCCAAAGACACAAATAACGACAAGGTGTTCCTGGTGCTGGGCCCCTGGTATCACGCCCAGGAAATCGGCGACGCCAGTACGCTCGGCCCCTTGAAATTCGGCAGCGATACCGCGCTCTATTTTCGGAGGGAGATTCTTCGGCCATTTCTGGATCAGTATCTGAAAGACGGTGCGCCGAAAGCCGACGTCGCACCGGTCTCCGCCTTCGAAACCGGTACTAACAAGTGGTTGCGCCTGCCAGCATGGCCGGCTGGATGCGCGACTGGCTGCGGCGTAAGGCTGACGCCGCTCTATCTGAATGCGGGTTTGAAGTTAAGCTTTGCCACGCCCACCCCCGGCGATGCGGCATTCGACGAGTATGTTTCCGATCCGTCGAAGCCCGTGCCCTTCCAAGCCCGCCCTATTGAGGAGGCTTCTTGGTCGAGATGGTTAGTGGACGACCAGCGCGAAGCATCCGGGCGCCCCGATGTTGTGGCGTTCGTCTCTGACGTCTTGACCACACCGCTGAAGATCAGTGGCCAGCCTATCGCCAATCTGGTCGCCTCCACCAGCGGCACCGACTCTGACTGGGTAGTGAAGGTGATCGACCTCTATCCCGATGAGGTAGCGAGCCAGCCGGGCCTCGGTGGCTATCAGCTGATGATCTCGGCCGACATTTTCCGCGGCCGCTATCGCGAAAACTTGGAAACGGCAAAGCCGATCGCTGCCGACAAGCCGCTTCTGTACCGCTTCGCCCTACCCACCGCGAACCATGTCTTCCTGCCGGGGCACCGGATCATGGTCCAAATCCAGTCGAGCTGGTTTCCGTTGTACGACCGCAATCCGCAGACGTTCGTCCCTAACATCTTCTGGGCGAAGCCAGCGGATTACCGCAAGGCCGAGCAGCGTGTCTACCACACGCCCGACAAGGCCAGCTTCATCGAGCTACCTCTGGTCACGATGCCTTGAGCCGGGTTTCGGACGAGTCCCCTGTGGGTAGGTGGCTACGCCAGCGTCCCCTCATTCGCCGCAATTTCTCCGATCCAGCCGTCTGCCCATCCAGGCTAGAGTCTCAGTTCGTCGCGGTAACACCCACACCCCAGAAGACACTGCGCAGTTCACAACAACAGAGTGGCGGTATTCCCAAATAGCCGTTGCGTAGCTGGCGATGCCCAAACGTTCAGCACCCAGAGATTTTTTCCCTCGTGTCCGAATCAGCCAAAAACTGTGCATTAGATAACTGCACAGGAAAGAAACAAGGCGAGCAGCTGAGAAACGAGGGATTCAAATGTACTATTCCGCAGCTTGGACTGAATGCGGGCGCCTCATCGGTTGCTGGCACGAGCACAAAACAGTAGTGGAGGCCGCTTACTGTATTCCATGCGCGGGCGGCTATGTTGTCGGCGTCGAGAATGGTGTCATGCGCTCTCTGACAGCAGAGGAAGAGGCAGAATTTCAACGTGCACACTATGCACCTCGCACTGAAAGGCCGCCACTGGACGACACCATACGGGCAGCACGAGCAGCAGAGAACGATTCCCGTTACGCCATAATGACCAGAATTAGGGTGGGTGACCACTGGACTTGGACAACATGGATGTGTTTTGAGACGTATGCGGAAGCGGCCGCGCAAGCTCGGAAACACAACAAGGTTGTGCGTTTTGGGTCCCCCGAATGGGTCGCATTACGCCAGCAGACCGAGGCCGCTTCTCCAATCGTTATCAACGTGCCGCGAGAGAGCATACCTGCGCGAGGCGAAGGAGAAACGTTAGTCGAATTTGTGCTCCGATTTCTGAGTGCTTACGGCTTCGCCCAGCACGCTGAGCCTATTCCAACCGTGAAGCACGGGGTGATCAACGCCGAGATGATTGAGTTGGTTTTGAGCCGCCTCAGCGAATCGGAAGAAAGGGAGCTTGAAAGGATGTATGCGGAAGATAAACATGCATTGCTGGAGTCGCTCGGGAATCAATTCCGAACCGTTCTCACGCCCAAAGCGGGTGCTACAGATGGCGGAACAGGCGGTCAATCCTCCGGGCGAGCTAAAGACACTGTTTCACCACCATTACTTCCGTAATCGTTTCGACCCACAAAGTTAACAAACCAAGCCGCGCTGGGAGCATTAGTTTATTAGAAGTTTCTTAGAGCGGAGAAGAAAAATGGCTCGCTTGCTCTCCTTCGTCGACGCCAGACCGCAATTTGCCTCTCCCAAATCAGCGTTGCTGGTTGAGAATGACAAATCCTTGTTGAATTACTTGAAAAGGTGCTTGAAGGACGAGGGGTATGCGGTACGTATCGCTGCGAATAGTGATGACGGATTCCGCTTGTACCGCGATTATGCTCCGTTCAATGTGGTGCTTATCGACTATTACGTGCCACAAATAAAGGAGTTTACGATCGACCTTTTGGCGCCACGACAGACAAATGGGACTGCGCTTGCAATGGCGATCCGTGAGATTAAGCCCTCGCAGAGGATGATCATTGCAGCATTGGGGGGCTACTGGAATGCGAGTGAATTACTATTGCCGCGGGAGTTGATGCACATCCCCGTTCTGATCGACATTCTCAAGTTGCACAGTTTGCTGGAGAGAATCGAGGTTGAGCAAGCTATCGAAGCCTTAACCGATTCAGAGTTGCAGCGACTCCAGAGATTCGCCGAGTTCCGGGTTCGGGGTCTCGGGCGGGCCGCTCGTGGCAGGACGTGGGAAGACCTGCTTAGCGAAGCCCAGTTTCGGACATTTATCGGGACGGGGGCCACACGGGAAGGCAGACACTGGAACAAACACGTCGATATCGTGTGGCACCTTACAGGGGCGATGCGGAGCATTTCTAACTGCTGGAAGCGGCAGTTCACGGAGAAGGAAGCCTACCTCATATCGGAACTTCCTATACGCGATGCTGAGGGACAAGAACAGTCACTGCTCGACAATGTGCCTTCAGGGCACCTAGCAGCAGACGAGCGTCTGATCGAAAAGGACGAGGAAGAACACGTTTTCACGGCAGTCAAGGACGACCTCGAAGCGACGCAAGTGCTTCACGGGTTGCTGGAAGGCCTAAAGAAGAATGAAATTATGTCGAAGTATGGTCTTGGCGACAAAGAGTACGCGGCTGTGGTGAAGCGAATCCTGAAACTGCTGGGCCGGGGGAACGGTGGGAGCAAGTGGTGAGAAACATGGCAGATAAGCAAAATCACAATGAGCGTCTGGAGAGACTTATGAACCAGTTGGCCGAGTCCGTGCTTGGGCTATCGGATGAAGCCATCCTTGCCGAGACCCATGAAGCTGGGTCCGATCCGGAGCAAGAAGCTGAACGCACGCGCTTAGTCCTTCGACAGGCGTCGAAGGTGATTGATGGTGTGAGCAACCGCCTTTTAAATCTTGGCCACGCGATCAATCCAAATGACTGGCGGTACGGGCAGTGGGCTTATCACAACAAGTGCCTATACTGCGGCTCATCAGTCAGCTTCACAACGGCAACTGGCGAAATGCGAGGGGAGGCTTTCGAGGGACTATGCCCAGAGAGCGACCAGTACGCGATCCGCAGAAGGAAAGCGTCTCGCTGCGTATGACCGACCCCGGCGTTCAGCTTGTGAAGGAGTGGCTTCAACGCCAACAAGGAGCGCCTGTCGTGACGAACAAAAGAAAAGTACCGCCCGGGCCGTTCACCGTCAGGAGCTATGCGCTCAGCGGTGCGCCGCCTCTTGTCGACCAGTTCGAGACGCTGGAAGCAGCAGCGAATAGAGCCGACGAACTGGACAACAAGGAAGACTGGGCAGTCGAAGGAATCTTCGACGCGAACGGGAACAAATTATGGCCGTTTCAAGAATTGTCGATAGACACAGTGCGCGACCTTATGTGCCACGAAAACCGCGCACTCACACCCGAAGAAGCCGCTCACGTTCTTCAGAAGAGGTTTGCCGGTTATTCATACGAAGTACTTTTGGAAAGCACTCGGCTGGTCGAAAAGGTTAAAGAGATTGTGAAGAAGCGCGTCCAATGAACTTGCGCTAGTGGTTCCTATGATGGTATGGCACAACAACCAGTACTGGGAAGCAGCTGAAGACATTCTCCTTTGGCGGTACTGTGAATACGGTCAATGCGAAGAAAAAGCAACAGAGACCGTAGAGATACAGGGTGTTGTTAAACACTTCTGTAAGAAGTGCCAAGCATCTGCGGTGAATGCGGCAGGGAAGCCAAGACAGGATTGAATGAAGTGAGAAACTCACGCGGCTAATCAACCTAAAAGACGGCTGCCCTTGCTGCTCGTAAACCAAGGTCTGAGGCTTTGCTCACGGTCTCGCTTCCCAGCCTCTGCTTGTAAAAATACCAACCCGGCGTAGACATCCAGCCAGGCATAAAACTCGGCAGTCTTTTCGTCCAAAGGTCGCTCCAACTCCCAAAGGACAACGGCTATTTGTGCGTCCTCGTAGTCTTCCTCTGTTGGCGTCATACCGCCTCTACTGCTCTCGTGAATTATCGCTCCAGCCCCTCCAAGTGGTTGGGCCTTCAGGCAGAGTCAAGCAAGGCGAGCAATGCTTGTGCCCCTCCCATGTCCAATTCGAGGAACGCCACGGCCATGGGATTTAAGGGTGGCGAGGACTTCCTTCCGTCGATTCTTTCCCGAATGGAACTGGGAAGCGCCGATTCCCTTTCCCTGTCTGCCGCAATCTTTGTTTGGCCCATTTGCAGCATTGCGTCGATCAAATTCTTGAGCCTTATCGCTGGAATATCCCTAAGCTTCCGTTGGATGGATCGCACGACCGATGCCGATTCGTTTGTGATCACGGCCATGCGCTGCAACGGGTTCGCACGGCGGATCGCCAATGCCAGCTCGACCCCGTTCAATCCCCGATGGTGATATCCGGTCACTACCATGTCATAGGGGCCGCGTTTGCGATAATGTCTGAGCGCCTTGTTGCCCGTGGACTCCAGTTCAATCTCAAAACTCGTGCAAGCCGCAGTAAGCGATTTCACCGCTGGGTCGCCCGCGACCATAAGGATTCTCAATTGGGGTTTCGTAGCGGATTCCACGAGCTTCGCCAATTGCACCAGCCTGCAAGGAAGCGGCAACACGGGAATCTTGAAACGATAGCTGACACGTTGCAGCATTGTCATTGGAAATGCCGCCACAACTGCGATTGCTTGTTGCGGATTTCTCTCACGAATACGCTTGACAACTTCGATCCCATTTGGACCAGGATGCACGATGTCGGTCAAGACAAGGTCATACGGGCCGCGCTTGCGATACATCCGTAGCGCTTCATTCCCGTCCAATGCTGGCTCGATCTGCCACCCTGATTCAGCTAGCATGCGCCCAAAGACTTCCTGCAACCCTTTTTCGTCATTAACCAGTAAAAGCTTGTTCTTCTTCATGGGCGCAAACTCATACAAGTTTCTGCATGTAGCTTGTGGTGCGGAAACGTCGGCACAACAAGTCGGCATTACAAGTTGAAGATCGGGGATCGGAGGCGGTTCGAAGACTCTGCTTCGCGGCGTTCATTGTCTGGCCCTCCGTGTAGGAGTTGTGAAAGAAGGGGCCCGAACAGACGCCCCCACGCTAGTCCCGTCGTCTTGAGTGCACAAGGTGACGAAGGTAACCATGATCCATTTCTGTTGGATCTGGCTAGGCCAGGGCCCACTCATTCTTATTGTGCTCGCCCAGACACCCGCGAGCGGCCTGCGAGTTGACAAAATCACCTTCTGACAACCACCGATTCCTTTACTATCAATGACTTAGCATCGGTTCTGGTCTAGCAGGCCCTGAATCATCCGCGGCACGCGACAATTGCGCCCAGGGCGGGACCAACTTTTAAGCGTTCAATTGTTTAATCCCCGACTAACGATCTTGTTTTCTATGTGTTATAGGGGGTCATTAAAATGGTCGCAAGGGGATCCCGGGGGAGTCTCCCGTGCCCATTTCGGCGAGATGCCGCTTTGCCAGGCCACGAATTACGACGTTAACGTCCCTAACCAACCCTTCCTATCTATATGCAAACAAGGGTGGTAGGAGTCCCCGACGGATCCTGATCATTGGAAGGGGGGCGTAATGGGTGTCAGAGGGGTGTCACAGGGGGTCTTAACCCCTATGCGATGACCCGGCTTATGAGTGGCTTCTGACCGTATAGCTCTCACTTAAGGGACGGTGGGACGTCTCGCCTGTCTCTTCACCTATTTCTTGTATTAGTATGCGGGGCCGTGCTCAAGATTCCGCGGGTCGCCCACCACCTGTTCGCCCACTACCAGCGTCTGCCGTGCAAGAAATCGATCTCTCGACCAGGATTAGGGAAAAGAAAATATACATAGAAATTCTAAGCGATGGACCACGTTGTGACAATTTTTGTCGTTTTCTATAAATCGAGGCTAGCTGCGGTCCTCGCACCGTTGAAAAGGGCAAATCACCAACACTTTGCCAAGTCCTATTTTTGCCTTTTTCCGGTTCACCTGAGGAATAACCCCATTGCACGCAACAGAAGATACTATTTATACATGCGCAAAGTAACTCTCCACAAACTCATGGTATGTTGAATGTGTCGCCGAGCAAGCAGGAGAGGGGCATATGGCAATCGTGGTTGACGGGCTAATCAGAGCCAGGACGGCGGTCATTCTTTTCAGAAGCACCCGGCGTGCTCAGCAGTTTCTTAACTCGCATAACACGGTTGTGTAACAATACAGCAAGCGTCTTTATCATTGATCGGCCGATTCTTACTCCTAACAGACTAACATTGGTCAGATTATTCTTGACTCCGGCCTTCCTTAGTGATAGGATGTGTATATGGAGATAGTTACTTGTCTCCATGTAATCGCTCTCCGCACCCTGCGTTGAGAGCCTGATCGAAGAGCCGGGGGTTCGATTCCCCCAAATGTTGTTGGGCTGGCGCAGGCACCTTCTGAACACCAATGTAAGAACTGATCGTAAGAGCCCCGTCATCCGTGCGTCTGCGTGTGTCGGGTCAATGCGTACGTCGACGCCGATGTACGTGCATTTGAACACCCCGCCTGCCCGTGTGCATTGCACTGGCCGTCGGGACAACTGCGGATATGCCGCAACAAACAAATAAGCCGCATTGTGCGAAAGGAATGGCGACCTGAGAGCCAGAGTACTGAGTACATAGACACCCTTGTGGAAGCACTCGGCCCGAAGCTCATCAACAAGCCGGTCGTTGTCAGGTACATCAACGACGAAAACGTTCATCTAGAGGGCTGCTTCAGCAAGGGATTCCGGGGCGGCAGGTCCAAGAAAGGGTCTACCCGGGAGTGGGGCGTCATGATGGTTAACCTCGCTTACGTCGACCCGGAGTCGTCGTTCGAACAGTACTCGCTACTTCTCCATGAGCTGGCCCATGACAAAGTCTGCTCCAATGACCATCTGCATCATGAGTTCTATGACACGGTCAACGAACTTGGAGCCAAGCTGGCCGTGCTCATTCAAGACGAACCTGAGCTGTTCGACCTTGGAACGTCCAGTTGTGGCTTTACCGATGTTCAACCACTTTGGGATGCAGCAACTTCTCGTCAAATGTACTGCGATGGAGTTGCTGCACATGCGGCGAAGGCATCGACGGCCCGCAAGTCGAGCGTAAAGGGGTGAGGGAACATGTACAGCATCGATTGCGACGGTGTTGTGCGGGTCAACCTGACTCAATGCAGCAACTATGACATAGGCGGCCACGGATACCCACGTAGTATTGCGAACCAGCTTTGTCAAGGGCATAGTTCCAAGGCGGGCTAACTACCCGCATGATCTTGCCAGCGACTAAGTGACATATGGGGACGCTCGACTGCAACTACCGAACTGCCGCCAACATTCGGCAGAGGGAAAGACTATCGACACTGAACCAGCGTGGGCCCCCGCCGACTGCTAGGTCAGACTGGAGGCTTATGGCAACAGCGACCGCAGTACCGACACATCCACACTACAGCACTACCGCATCACCCGGTATCTCGGACGGATTGGAGTATCCCGATGGCAATCGCAGCGGGCTGGCAGACTACGTCACTATTGCCACGGCCGCACTCAATCGGGGGTTTAGGGTCACGCCCGTCCATCCACTGGAGAAGCGCGGCATTCTCTACAACTGGAATAAACAACCCACGACAACGCTGTCCGAGGTTCTCCAGCACGCCAAGGACTTTCCTAACCACAACGTCGGCATCGTAGGCCGACGAGGTGTAGGCAATCATTGCTTCCTCGATATCGATGCGGAAGGGGTTACTGAGCGGATAGAGCAGGAGACCGGTCAGAGGATGCCGCTGACGTATACCGTTTGCAGCCGTCCTCAATCAGCTCCGTGGAAAAGACATTTTTACTTCACTCAGACTAGTTACTCCGTGTCGAGGCTCAAGAAAGAAGCCAATCGGAAAGACGTAACGAGGCAGGTCCTTAGCGACAACGGAACGCTAATGCACCCAACGATGTACGACCTAAAGGGCGTTGGTGGCGGTGGTCTGGTCGTGGCAGCCGGTTCCGTTCGGAAGGACGGTGAGATTTATACGGTTCTCAATGACGTTCCCGTGGTGGAGATTCCCTCTTGGTTGGTGGACTGGTTGGTCGAAGACCTAGCCGGATACCGGTCAGCGTGTGCCAAGGAGCGGTATGAACGTGCCATGAAGGTTGCGGCTATGCCGGAGGAAGAGAGAGCCACCCGGCGGCAGATGGGTGACGAGTCTGCGTTCGACATCTCCGAGCCTGACATCTATGAGTTTCTGAACTGGCGGGCGTTTCAGTTCGCCGCCATGGGTGCCGAGGGAAAACTCCTTGAGAAAGTGCTCTTCCAGCAGGTCCAGAAGTTCTGTGCAGGTGGAAAGAAGTTCCTGGAGAGCGACGGCGGCAAGCGGCAAATCCATAAAGCTGCGGCCAACAAACGACTCCCGGTGGGTAATGCCGGCTTCTTCAATCGGCTAGGCCAGAAGAAGCGGGCTGCGTTAGGCGGGAGGCTGATACCGGCCGCGCCGCCAACCCGTAAAAGTCTGATGGTGGCCGCCATGCATAACTTCCCCGACACGGTCACCTCGGAGGATGGCTACAGCCGGTTACAGAAGGCTCTAACGGGGACTGGTTTTACGGTGGACAACAAGACCAAGGCAGGTCAGAAGGCAGTACAGGAGACAAGAAAGGTTGCTGGCTTCCATGCATACCAGACACCTTCTGGATGGATATGGAGTAGGTGCAAGAAGTAACCCACACTCTTACCGCTATTACGACCAGGTGGGGTGGGGTGGGTATGAGCCGTCCAGTACGCAGTACAAAGGAAAACACATGAACATTCTGTCACCAGAAGTGGACGCAGCGATAAACGTGGGCGGCCGTCGAGTTGGAAAGAAGTTCGCGACGGTGTTTTACATTCCTAAGATTGACCGCGATGACGAGCAGGGTGGACGTGACCGAGTGTGGGATTACGTCTCCGATTGTGTCCAGGCCACACGCTTGAAGCTGCTCACGACTCACAAAGCCCAGTTCGATGCACTGAGAGAAGACGAACGCCCCGCTTACGCTCAGAAGCTGGCGACCGCGACGGGTTGGGAGCTAATTCGTCCCGCTCGAAAAGAAAACCCCCTCTCAGGGCTACCGGACGAGTGTGAAGCCGGCAGCGGGGATGACAACCCCCACGTACCCGCCTGCGATGACGTATCGCTCGCTCACAAAGGACATCGCCCCGACTGGATAAGAATCCATGAATTCGAGGCAGAGGTAATCGCGGCTATCGATGCACAGAAGACAGCAACCCTGACAGGTGAGACCTCCGAGACCCTGTACGAGAGGGCAACACGTCTTTTGGGTGAAGATGCCGAATGGTTCTGGAGTTATCACTTCAACCTCGTCATGTACACACAGCGGTCGGGGCATCGCATCGCACGAACACAGGCTGAGCGTGCCAGATTCAGTCGATTGAAGCGAAAGATTGGGGCACCGTCACGACTCGTTCTATTAGGTAGGAAGAGCACCACAAACCAGTGCTCGACAGAAGGAAAAGGTATGACTAAGAACTCGTCACCAAAGACGCCGGCTTTTGCACTCCAACAGTTCCAGAAGAGCAACGTCAAACTGCTTTGCTTCAGTTGTGGAGCGGTCAGGGCAATTTCGCAGGTGATAGAAGTCCAACAGAAGCCGGCGAGCTACATAAGTACCTGCACTCTCGAGTGCGGGCACAGTCGTGATTTAGAGATAGCTATAACAAGGTCGGAAGTCGACGAGGCCACACTTCGTGCAAACGAGGGGAGAGCAACGGAGGAAGCCGATGAACGCCCGCAATCCCAGGTGGGACCTGAAGCCCAGTTCGGCCCCTTCGTAAACCAAGGCCTGGGCTTCAACGAAACCACGGCAGCATCGGCAGCAACGACAAACTAATGCATCTGAATGGCTCAACGTACCAAGGCGACCACGGCGCCCAACCGTGGAGAAACGGATATCACAATGACAAACGAAACGGCAACATTCACCGACAACGACTGCATCCACCATAACCCGGCTGACCAGAGTCTCGACGAAGCCACGGATGTTCCACAGCAACCCATTGGCTTCGTGCCTACTCTTGATGAGTTGGTGGTGCTGGCAAAACACTGGGTAAACGAAGCAATTGACGACGAATACTTCATTTTTTGGGGCCAGTGTTATGGCCTTTCTGACGTGGACCAGATTGGCTTTGACTGGGCCCGAGTTCGCGAAATCGAAAAGATGCTCGGACATGAAGCAACACGTACAGCGATTGAGGAGGCCTATTCGAAGGCCGCTCAAGACTATGACCGCAACCATTGGATAGTGTTCCGCTACGGAACAGCTGAAGAACGAGCCGCCTACCAAAAGATGGGCGGGCAGTGTCTCAAGGAATTCGAAGACGGTCTTGCCGAAAGGCTGGTGTCGCAAGTAATGAAAAGGGTTCTTAGTGAAGGAACCGCGGAACAACAAACGAGCCTTCTCAAAGAGGAAGTGAAACGGCAGTCCATCACGCTTCACCGCGTGAGAAGTGCCCAGCGACAAGTCGCCTATGTATGTTCTTGTGTATCGAGTACAGCGAGGTGCAGTCAAATAGGCGGCGTGAATGACGTGCCGGCAAGGAACGTGTGAATTCTGAAAATGAATCAATCACTGAAGTACGAATGTGGAAGGGCGGGCCGCTGCGTCAGATGGCGGCCAGCAAGGTCAGCAGTGCGTTCATCCCGTACGCAAAAACGATAAACGGCTGCAGTTTTGCGGGTCGGTACGTCTGCGACGGGTGTCGGGAGCCCTGCGGGGGTATCTCGCTGTCGGATGTGGGCAAAAACGGCGGGAAACGGCGTTTTAATTGGCTATGTGACCGCTGTCGAACGGGAAAGACCCGCCAACCCCGTCAAACGCTTACACCGGAGAGAAAACAGGCCCTAATTCACCGACTGGCGGCAGCGAGGCGGGATAGGACTGTACGAATACAAGCGAATAAAGATGTAGAAACGTGCAATCCAGTTGCGGTAATCACCGCGGACGTAAATCCAACTAAGGAGGTATATGGAGTTATGTAATCCCAAGAACAGCACAACCGAACCGTTGTTTTTGGCAGACCGAATCGAACAAATCGGTCGTGCTCTGACCGCCAATGAACTCGCAGAGATGTTGACCGTTTCAAGAATCACCATCTTCAAACTGGCGAAAGCCGGCCGCATCCCGTCATTCCGCGTCGGAACTTGTGTGAGATTTGACCCTCGCTCTGTTGCACAGTGGCTCCGCAGGAACTAGGATCCAGCCAACGGTCTGGATCAAGTTCGGACCGAAGGTTTTCTGGACGAGCCACGGCAACGTCAGAACTTCATAAGGTAGTCGATCGTGCTGAACAATGTCCGGCCCCGGCAGTTCCTGAAAGGGTTTTACGAGAGGAACTGGAGCATGGCGAAGAAGAAACACAGTCCTGAGCAGATGAACGGCGACGTTGCGCGGTACAGCATGCCCGGGAGCATCCATCGGATAACCTTCATCACTTTATCGCTTCAGAGCTTAGCCCATTCCCTGATCGGAGGGAGGACGGCGAAGCCAAGGATAAAGCCGGGACGGTAAATGTAGAGTAACGCATCGTGCCCTTTTATCTGGGATCGTAGTGGTTCCGGGGCGTGCTCCGCATCGCTGTACTCAAATTCGCATGTTGACAACGGCAGATCAAGGAACGTGTAGGGGCCAAGGGAATAGGTGGATTTGGTAAGACTGAGATGGAGAATGTCGCCAGGGATGCTATCAATCCGGCCTAGCAATTTAACTAGCATGTCGTTTCCATCCGAGAGGGAGACGTGAATGACGCGATTTTCCTGCATCCACTTGCGAAGCAAATCTATTGCTTCTTGTGGCGACATCGGCATGGGTCCTGGGTCCATAGCGCCGCAAATTATAGTTCAAGAACGGAGAATAGCAAGATGAAAGTAATGTGGCTACGTGTGGTTGTTCATTCGCTTGGCTATGGCTGTACGGTGCTCGCGTAGCTATCCAGCTCTCTCGCCTCAGCTTTCTGGGCTACGAGTTCGATATTGTTGTGGTGGGACACCCAATCTGAGATCCTAGCCTGGCCGTCGCGCACCTGGGGCGCTGTCATGATTTGCGTTAGTGCCTCCAGGGCACGCCTGCTAGCAGCACTGCCGCTGTTTGCAGCTAGCGTGAACCACTTATAGGCCTCGCTGTAATTCAACCGAACACCCACACCATTCTGGTAAAGAAATCCCAGATTCGCCTGCGCCGGCGTATAGTTCTGCTCTGCTGCTTTCTGGAACCAGTCGGCTGCCTGTTGATAATCGCGGCTGACGCCTTCGCCACGGGAGTACATATAGCCGATACTATTCTCTCCGATTGGATGCCCCTGTTCAGCCGCCCGCCGGAACCATCTTGCGGCTTCGAAAGAGTCCTGCTGTACGCCTTGCCCAATCTTGTACAGGTGGGCCAAGTCGAGTTGCGCGGTCGCAACTCCATGCTCCGCCGCCTTACGATAGAATTCCGCCGCCTTTACGGGATCTCGGTGGACACCGTTTCCGTATTCATACAGGTGCCCCAAGCTGCGGTACGCCTCAATGATTCCTTGGTTTGCAGCCTGGCTGAACCATTTCAATGCCTCAGGATAATTCCGTTCCGTACCTTTGCCTTCCAAATACATCAATCCCAAGTTATGTTGCGCGAACGGCTCTCCCTGCTCGGCGGCAAGGTGGAAAAGGTTAAAGGCTTCAGTCGCACTGCTCGGGACGCCAGTACCTTGCTCATATGCCATCCCTAAACTGTTTCGAGCCCGTGCCATGCCTTGGGCCGCGGCTTGGCCGTATAAATCTGCCGCCCGAGCGCAGTCACGTGGCACCCCCTTACCGGATTGATACATATAAGCGAGGTTGTACTGTGCTGCTGGCAGTTTCTGCTCTGCTGCACTGCTAAACCAACGTAACGCCTCCCCATAATCCTGTCGCACTCCAATGCCGTGCTCGTATAGATACCCCATGCTATTCTGCGCTTCAGCGAACCCTTGTCGGGCCGCTTGTAGCCACCACCTCACCGCTTCCGCATCGTTCTTGGGGACGCCACTGCCAGCAGCATAGGCATTAGCCACGCTGTATTGCGCGTATTTATCGCCCGCTTCAGCCTGCCGTAGAAGCTCGACGAACGGCACCGATCGATTCGCAACGGCATTTCCCAGGTTCTCAGGAAACACCGGGGTTACATCTTCAGCGTTTGACAACATTGCAGCTAGGAAGACAAACCCGTAGACCCAAAACTGTCTGTTCATAGCAACAGCATCCCTTTTTTCCCTAGCATCAGCGCCACATTAGAAAATCGCGCAATCCAGTCCTCAGAGGTGCGCACCGGCGTGATTGAGTGTGGCGGCTGAAGACCCCAAAATTGCGGAAGATTATGTTTGAAGATCGTTTCCATGTCAATCTGCAAATAGTTGCAGAATTCGCCCAGACCATGTGCTCGGTAAGGACCTGCCTGCCAAGACTGCCTTTCGACAGGCGTCAGCCCATTCCTCGCCTTTCTTAGCGCTGGGGTTCGTTGGCGACTCCGCACATCAAGATGTGACGTTTTTCACTGACAAGACTCGCTCATCCGCATCGAATGAAGCTGTCTGGCCTCGTTGAAGAGCGATGGAGGATTTGCCATGTACATGGCGGAGCGGGAAACCAAGCGGCGTTCAAAATTGCCCGCTTGTCGCGGTTATCTTGTGCGTCAGCTCCCTCTCGCTGACTGCCATGTCGCGGGAACGTATTGTCAACTCTGGTTCGTGCAGAGTTTTACTCCCCGCGTCCCAGGAAAGATAGGCGGTATCTGATGGATGTCTACGATGAAATTGCTCGTATGCGGCGCGAAGGGCGGCGTTGTGCTCTAGCCACGATCATTAACGCGCGCGGGTCCATCCCGTCGGTCGCGGCTGCCAAAATGCTGGTTCGAGACGACGGATCGATCGTGGGAACAGTCGGAGGAGGATGCGTTGAAGCCGAAGTGTGGCAAGGCGCGCGCGAAGCCATGAAAGAAGAGAAGCCCAGAACTCTAACCTTCAATCTTGACCAGACCCCGGACAAGGACACCGGTCTGGTGTGCGGCGGAACTCTGCAAGTATTTGTTGAGCCCGTGCTGCCGCCTTGCATGCTCTACATTTTTGGAGCGGGACACGTAGGTTTTAACGTCTACAAGATCGCACGCTTGGCAGGCTTTGAGGTCGTCGTCGTCGATGATCGCGACAGCTATGCCAATCGTGAGCGCTTCCCGGAGGCCCGCGACATTTATGCCGACGAAATGGAACATGTCATGTCGCAACTGGTCCTGCCCGAGTCAGCGTTTATTGTCATCGTTACACGCGGACATCGTCATGATATGTGCGTGCTAGGCTGGGCCGTGAACACGCCAGCTCACTATATCGGGATGATCGGCTCGAAACGCAAGGTACTCATGGTTTGTCAGGAACTTATAAAACAAGGCGTGTCTGCCGAGAAACTCAAGAGGGCCCATGCGCCGATTGGACTGGATATTGGCGCGACGACGCCAGAAGAGATTGCGGTTTCCATCGTCGCAGAGTTGATCGCTGATCGACGGCGGTGCGATGCGGCTCTGCCCCACTTACGCTGTGTGGACGGTCTGTCAGACGAAGAGGTCGGACCGCAGCCTTCAAGAGAATGAAAAGTGGTCCTAACTCACCGCCCAGTCTTATAAGTTTTCCCTCTTAACGGAAGGAGTTCTTGAGGAATGAAAATCGGTTTTTCCGGCCTGGGTCAGATGGGCAAGCATATGGCGATGAATATGCTGAAAAGCGGCGCCGAGGTCATTGTGAGCGACGTGGGGAGCGACAGCTTTCACGAATTCGAGCAGAAAGGCGCCCAAACAACCACCGATTTTGGTGTCGCGGCCCAGGCCGACATCGTCTTCCTGAGCTTGCCGAGTAGCCAGATTGTCGAGAGCGTCCTGCTTGGCGAAAACGGTGTTCTGCAAAACCCGAGAAAAGGTCAAATCGTGGTGGATACCAGCACGATCACCTATTCCACCACCATGGAAATCGCAAAACGCCTCGAGGAGCACGGGATTAGCTTCCTCGATGCGCCCGTCTCGGGCATGGAGGCCCGGGCGATCGACGGCACCCTGACCGTCATGTGCGGGGGCGACGCAGGTGTCTTTGAGACTGTCCGGCCCTATCTCGAATGTATTGGCAATAAGATTTTCTACATGGGTGGGGTCGGCAGCGGTCAGTTGACAAAACTCATCAACCAATTGCTCTTCGACATCAACGCAGCGGCGCTGGCTGAAATTCTGCCGATGGCGGTCAAGATGGGGTTGGGCCCGGATCTTGTCGGGGACGTCGTCAATAGCGGTACCGGTCGAAGCTATGCTTCGGAATTCTTCATTCCGCGCATTCTCAAGAACTGCTTCTCAGACGGCTATCCGATGAAGCATGCATACAAGGACCTGGTGAGCGCGGCGGAAATTTCCGCCGATCTGGGCATCCCGCTGCCGGTCTTGGGCGCGGCGACCACCACCTACCAGATGGCTCTCTTGAAGGGTTTTGGCGATCTGGACAAGGGCGGCATGATTTGCGTTTTCGAAGAACTTCTCGGTGTTCGTTACCGCGGAAAATCGAGTTTATCCAACTAACTGCAATTCATCTTTCAGTCATCTCAGGAGACATTCGATGTCGGAACCATCGGAACCACAGGGTATCGATGGAGGTCTTACCAACTACGGCGATCGGGATTTTGCCCGTTACCTGCGCCGATCCTTCGCCCGGTCGATGGGGCTTTCGCAGGAACTGTTGAACAAGCCTGTGGTCGGCATCGCGGTATCCCCGAGCGGATTCAACAATTGCCACCGCTATATGCCGGAACTGACCGAGGCGGTGTCGCGAGGGGTGCTGGCGGCTGGTGGCTTGCCACTGGCCTTTCCGACCATTTCCCTGGGCGAGGTCTTTCTGAACCCGACCAGCATGATGTTCCGCAATCTGATGTCGATGGATGTCGAGGAGATGATCCGGGCGCAGCCGATGGACGCGGTCGTCCTGATCGGCGGCTGCGACAAGACCGTGCCGGCGCAGTTGATGGGCGCGGCCTCGGCCGGTCGGCCGGCCGTCCAGGTAGTCACCGGTTCGATGATGACCGGGCGCTATCACGGTGAGCGACTGGGCGCCTGCACCGACTGTCGCCGGTTCTGGTCCAAGTATCGGGCCGGCGAAGTCGACAAGGAGGAAATGTCGGAAGTCGAGGGCCGACTGGCGGTCACCGCCGGCACTTGCGGGGTGATGGGCACGGCCAGCACCATGGCTTGCATGGCCGAAGGCCTGGGCATGTCGTTGCCCGGTACGGCGGCGATTCCCGCCGTCAACTCGACCCGCCTGGTGGCCGCCGAGGAATCGGGGAAGCTCGCGGTCCATCTCACCCGGAATCCGATCACCCCAGCTCAGGTCATTACAAAGAAGTCGGTCGAGAACGCGTTTCACCTGTTGATGGCGCTGGGTGGTTCGACCAATGCGATCATCCATCTGACTGCGATCGCCGGACGCCTCGGCATTCGCATCCCCGTGGCGCGCATCAACGAGATTTCCGACGAGACACCGGTCTTGGCGGATTTGAAACCGGTCGGCGAAGGCTATATGGAGGACCTCTACGAGGCTGGTGGTATCGGTGCGGTGCTGCGCGAATTGCGGCCGTTGCTCCACCTCGACGTCGTCGACGTCACTGGAGTCACCCTGCGCGAGAGGCTCGACGAGCCTCTGAATTGGGTGGACCGCAAGGTCATCCGCCCCTTCGCGGAACCAATCTCTCCCATCGGTGGCCTGATCGCCTTGACGGGCAGCCTCGCGCCCGACGGAGCCATCTTCAAGCGCGCCGCGGCGACACCCTCGCTGTTCGAGGTCGAGAGTCGGGCCGTGGTGTTCGAAGGTCTGGAGGATCTGTCGCGCCGCATCGACGATCCGGACCTTGACGTGTTGCCGAACGATATCCTTGTGTTGAAGAACGCCGGGCCGCAGGGCGCGGCAATGCCCGAGGCCGGCTATTTGCCGATCCCCAGCAAACTCGCGCGGGCTGGGGTCAAGGACATGGTCCGCATCTCCGACGCACGCATGAGCGGAACCGCCTATGGGACTATCGTTTTGCATGTCGCGCCCGAGGCCGCGATCGGCGGACCCTTGGCCGCCGTCCGCAACGGCGACCGCATCGCGCTTTCGGTGGCCAATAAACGCATCGACCTGCTGGTCGACGACAGCAAAATCAAACGCCGCTTGGAGAGCTGGTCGCCTCCGCCGGTTCCTCCACGCGGCTATGCGGCCTTGTTCCGGCGGTCCGTTCTGCAGGCCTCGGGAGGATGCGATTTCGATTTCCTGACGGGGGTCTCAAGCAATAAGTGACGTCTTCGATTCCGCTCCGGCGGCATCGCTCCCGGCCCATGCCTTTGAGGACGGGTAGGCAACTGGCCGAACTGCTCGCGGAGATGATCAACTTCCCAATCTTCCCTTGCTCCCAAGTGTGTCCGCGACTTTCTTCAGACCCAACCCTTCCAGAGTCTTCCGAGTGGGCCAGCCGGTGTCAACTCCCCAGCCTTCTAACTTGTAAAAACCAGTCTTGAACAGTTCCACGCCCTCCTCGTCCAAGAACATGTCCGTGAGAGGCTGCCACCCCCACTGGCCATTCTCATACACGGGCCTTCCACCGCCTTGGGCGATGTAGGATGCCCCGGGCCGGTACATGAACGGGGCAAACTTCTCCTGATTCCGATGTCTTCCCTGCATCACCCGGATCGCCCGCTGCAGGTTCCAGATTTTCCTGCCAACCTCCATGGTGTCGGCAAAGGTGACTTTATTCCCGGTAACGGCGTGGTAGTAACGCAACTCCGCGTCAGGGCTGGCCCCCCTCAAATCCGCTTGGGAAGTACTTATAAAAGACGGTGCCACCGTTTCGCAGAATGCCATCGATTCATTCCAGAAATCCGTATAATGCCGGGCCCAAGCTACCAGCTTGGCCTTATGTTCGGAATAGATGCCGGTGGTTTTGGCCTCGTCTCCTTTCCAGGCGAAACTGAACATGTAGGGATCCCCGGTATAGGGAATAGTCTTGGAAGACATTATTTGCAAAAGTCTTTCGATGGTATAGGGCTCGCCGCCGTTCGTCCCACCTATAACAGCGAAGCCATGCCACATCACATCGCCGGCGCCCAAAAGCGAGCCGAAAGCCCACTCTACACCCGGCAATGTCCAGTGAAACACGCTTCCCCAGGCGGGAAACCGCAACGCACCAGATTCCATATCTTCATCTAATCTTCCCCACCTTTTTGCAGCTCCCAATGTCCCCTCCGCCAGAGCATCGCCGATCCCAACCCTTCTGGCTATCGCATCGCAAAAGGCTTCACGGAATTCCATTTCGCCCCATTGATCCATGGGCAGAGGAGCGGATTCGATCTGCTTCCCTGGACCCAGGACTCCGAGGTCATAGAGGTATTTGATGTACCAGCCTATTGCCGGTGCGTCTGGCACCTTTTTCTTAAACAAGGCCGGCGCTCCCGGTATATCCGCGTTGAGAAAGCCGCCGAAGGGAGCAACCCAAGAGCTGATCCCCCACTTCATCGCTATGTCAGCACCCTTCATTTGAAGGTCTTCGCCTTTCCCGAAGTACCAGAGGCTGTCGGCGCAGATGGACTCGCCGCCATAATAGGAGTTCCTCTTCCGCTCGTTGTTGATGCAAGGCATACAGGCGGATGCCCCCGCGGAAACAGTCGTTATCTTGGGGAAGTTTTGCAGATGCCAAATTCTTGTATCCACTACTCCTTTAGGATTGGCGGCTTGTACGCTTCCCGTGCCCGTAACGCTGATCGCCTTCAGGTTCTTGGCTCCGAAAACGCCCCCGAAGCCGCCATTGCGGCCGCTGACGCCGCTGCCGTGAATCAGGGCGGCGACCCTGGCTCGCGCCTCTCCGACCGGGCCGATGCAGACAATCTGCGGCCTGGCGGTGGTGTAACTCTCTCCGATTTGCTGCCATTCATCGCCAAATCTGGTTCTCCCGCTCACCATTGAGACGATCTTGTCCTGCGTCTCGTAGGTATTGAGCCCCCACAAGGACTTCGCGTCTTCAATCGTAACTTTGTCATTGATGATATCTATCCAGACCGGCTTATCCGCCTTGCCCTCAAGAACAATTCCATCCCACCCGGCCAGCTTCAGAGTGGTGGCAAATCTGCCTCCAAAGTTGGTCCTGTAGAACATGTCTGTAGGATAGGTCGAGGAGGCTATGCCGCAGACGCTGGTCCTGCCGGCTGCAGGAGTTCCTGTGGCTGCCAGCGGACCGCTCATGAGGGCAATGACATTCCTCGGGTCATACGCATCTTGCAAATCCCATTGACCGGGTGCGACGGCCAAATCCCAAAATATGGCTGCTCCAATCCCGAAGCCTCCCCCGAACTCCTCATACTTGGCGGTATCGATGGTGCTGATTGTCTTGCTCGTTAGATTTATTCTTAGAATCTTGCCTACATATCCACCTGTCATTTTTGCCCTCCTTGCCCTACTCCTGCTTGACTGCCGGTTCGGGCCGGGGGTGTTTATGGCGCCGGGGGCGGCGGAGCCAAATTAATGTCGTAGCCGGCAATGTCCGTTTGTGAAGGGGCTTCAGCCACCAGCTTCAGCGCCTTGACCGGGCAGGTTTCCACGCAGGCCTGATGTCCGGCGGGATCGCCCGGCTGACTCCAAAACGGCGCATCTGCACACAAGTCGCATTTCGAAGATTTGCCTTTTCCGGGATTCCAAACGGGCCGGTGAGGCCTTTGCGGGCAGGCGTCTATGCATCTCTTGCAGCCGATGCATTGCGATTGGTCGATCATCCTTACATTGCCATGGGCTTCGTCCACGTGACAAGCGCCGGTGGGGCAATTCTGCACGCACAGCGGCGAGACACACTGCCGGCACACCGACATCGTGATGTCATAAGGGTATTTGGTAAACGATGGAGCGTCCCGAATGATCTGGATCCTGGACAGTGAAGGGCTCGCCTCCCCCTCATGGGACATGGAACAGGCAAACATGCAGCTCTGACAGCCGAGACACAGCCTGCTGTCATAGACAAGATA
>DATEQW010000096.1:0-9127 GCA_035272245.1 Candidatus Sulfotelmatobacter sp.
GAGATAGCGACTCTCGAACAGACTCGCGCTGGACTCGAGCAGCAAATCGCAGCTGCCCAGGAATCTCTTGGCGTCTTGCGACAACGCCGTGAAGTCGCGGCCCAGAGCAGTTCGCAGCGCGTGGCACGAGTCGCGGCACTCGAAGAGCGCCATCGCTCGGCTACTTCGGTTCTGGGGCGCATCGATTCCCTGTTCATTGAGATGAACGAGCGCGTCCACGCCCTCGTTTCACAAATCGAAGCGGCCGTAGCTGAAAAGCTGCAGCGCGAAACTGAGAACCTGCGACTCGAACAGCAAGCGGCTGACTTCGAAGCGGAGCGCAATGCGGGCCAAGCGCGTGAGGGTTTGCTGCAGTTTGAAAAAGACCAACTTCGCGCCCGGCTCTCGGAGATCGATGAATTGCTTCGCAGCGCGCGCCAACTGCTCGATCAAGCGCGCGACCGTCGTGGTGAGATACAGGCCGCCGCCGCCAAGCTACAAGCCGACGCGATGTACATGGCAGAAACCTGCCTCAACGAACTCGGTGTCGAGAGGCCTGCCCTGATGGCTGATACCACGCTCGTCCTCGTTACCGGCGATGAACTCGCCACTCGCGACCACTCTTATCGCGAGATGCGTGCCAAGCTCGAAGCTATGGGCCCGGTCAACATGATGGCGCTTGAAGAGTATCGTGAGACTTCTGAGAGGCACGCATTCCTTGATGCTCAGCGCAAGGATCTTATCTCCTCTATCGAGAACACCACCGCAACCATCCGCGAGATCGACGAAGTGTCGCGGCAAAAGTTCCAGGAAGCCTTCGCAAAAATCAACGAGAACTTCCAGACCACATTCAAGAAACTCTTCGGTGGCGGGAATGCCTTCATGAAACTCACTGACGAGGAAAATTCCGCCGAAAGCGGTATCGACGTGGTGGCTTCGCCTCCCGGCAAACGCCTGCAAAGCGTTCTGCTTCTTTCCGGCGGCGAGAAGGCCCTGACCGCGCTCGCCCTGCTGGTCGGCATTTTCCAGTACACGCCAAGCCCATTCTGCATCCTGGACGAGGTGGACGCACCCCTCGACGAAGCCAATATCGGCCGCTTCACCGAGCTTGTGAAAGAGATGAGCGTCCAAACCCAGTTCGTCCTCATCACCCACAGCAAAAAGACGATGAGCATCGCACCTGTGCTTTACGGCGTCACCATGCAGGAACCGGGAGTGTCGAAACTAGTTTCGGTGCGCTTCGGCGCGGCATAATAGAATACAAGCGAGGATTTGGCAGACCAGAGGTCACGGTAAAGCGCCACGATATCCACTTTCATCCTCAGCTTTTCCACAACCACAGCTTCGCTTAGCTCTTAGTTCTCCTCTCATTTGGTCTGTGCAATGCAGCCAACGTTTTCCTGCTCAACAGGATAGCTCCTTACCTTCAGCCGGTGATCTCCGTCGTTGACAAAACTTTCTGAGGGGCTAAAATACGGCTCGCTCCTGCCTTAGTATTTCAATATGAGCTCTGAACTTCTCGATCCCGTTCTCTTACAAACAGACTTTCCCGACCTCCAACTTCACGCCAGCGGTAAGGTACGCGACGTTTACCAGCTCGACGCTGACCGGTTGCTCTTCGTCGCCACGGACCGCATTTCCGCCTTCGATTACGTGCTCGCCACCGGCATCCCGCATAAGGGACGTGTGCTGAGCCAGATATCGCTGTTCTGGTTCGACTTCCTGTCGGACATCGTCTCCAACCATTTGATCACCGCGGATGTCGAGCGTTATCCGCAGATGCTGCAAAAGTATGCCGACCAGTTGCGCGGCCGCTCCATGGTGGTCCGGCGCGCGCAGATGTTCCCCGTAGAGTGCGTCGTCCGCGGCTATATCTCAGGGTCTGCCTGGAAGGAGTACAAGGCGACGGGTAAAGTGTGCGGCATCGAATTGCCAGCGGGGCTTCGCGAATCGCAGGCATTTCCCGAGCCGATCTTTACGCCATCCACCAAGGCCACCAGCGGCCATGATGAGAACATTTCGTTTGCCCAGATGTGCGACATCGTGGGGACGGAGACCGCCAGCACTCTGCGCGATCTCACTCTGCGCGTCTACAAGAAGGCGGCCGATTACGCGCGTCAGCGCGGCATCATCATTGCTGACACGAAATTTGAATTTGGCCGCACCGCCAAGGGGATCACGCTGGCCGATGAGGTCCTGACGCCGGATTCATCCCGCTTCTGGCCCGCCGATAAGTACGAACCGGGCCGGGCGCAAGAGTCCTACGACAAGCAATATGTTCGCGACTACCTGGAAGAGATTCGCTGGAACAAGCAGCCACCTGCGCCCGCTTTGCCGGCCGAGGTTGCGCAGCACACCAGCGAAAAGTATCTGGATGCCTACCGCCAGATTACGGGAAAGAAACTGGATGTGTGAGCGCAGGATTTTCCGCAGTATCCGGGTTCGCCGGAGCGCGACATGACGCCGGCGGATTGGGCGATTGTTGCGCTGATCGCTCTGAATGTTTTGCTGGCCGCCATGCATGGGTTCTTCGCCGAGGCACTGAGCATGGCGGGGTTGGTTGTAGGCTACGTCGTCGCGGCCTGGCAGTACCAAAGGCTCGCCGACTGGCTGTTGAAGTTTTTGAATTCGGAGTTACTGGCAGAGATTTTCGGTTTCCTGATGATTTTTTTCGCGATCCTGATCGTATTCAGTGTTGCGGGACGCATCGCGAGAAGGCTTATGAAGGAAGCCGGGCTAAGCGGTTTTGATCGCCTTCTGGGCGCGCTGCTGGGCGTGATGAAGGGCGCGCTGGTGGTGGCTGTCGTCCTGATGGGGATGACGGCATTCACTCCGACCTCTTCGATGCTGGAGAAGTCGGTATTGGCCCCTTATTTCTTGGTGGCCGGGAGAGCGGCAATCTGGGTGGCGCCATCGGCTTTGCGGGCCAGGTTCTACGAGGGTCTCGATTTCTTGCATCGAGCTCCGAAGGATTTGACGGGGACTCCGGCCGCCTCTGGGAAATAAGTGCTGTTGGCTGTTCGAGCGAAGACATCAAAACGACGACTTTAAACGAAGAGAGAGACCTACCGTGAAAGATCAATTGGAAGCACTCATCCTGCAGATGTACAAAAGCAACATCCTCTACTCCGAGGGCGTGCGGGAGTTCAAGAAACGCTTCATTCTCACCGTCCTTCAGGAAAACAAAGGCAACCAGTGCCGCGCCGCCCGCGAATTGGGTATGCATCGCAATACCCTGAGTCGCACTATCGATGAGCTCAAGATCGATGTACGGCAACTACGGGATGGCGCGAAGCGTCCGCCGCGAAGTGCACGTCCGGTCACCATGGAAAAGAAAGCGATCCGCTAGCACACCACCATTTTGCGTAGTCAAAAATTTAAGGCAGCCCTTGCGGGCTGCCTTTCTTGCCAAATCCCCAACAACTATTGGGAAGAAGCTGCTTTGTGGTGAACCGCGGGTTTCGCCGGGGTCGGCGCTGCGGCTTTCAACAGCTTGCCCTTCTCCATCACCATCATGAACGGACTGGGGGTATACGAGGCGGGCTCGCCCTGGAAGTCGAGACTGGCTCCTTCTTTGGGGATGAGCTTGAGCGGAACCTTCTCTTCGAAGGTGAGCGTGATGTCTGCCTTCTTGGCCTCGATGTCATCCTCACTGCCCGCGATGTCGAACTCGGTCGCAGTAGCTTTAATGACGGTTCCGTTCATCTGTACAGGCTTACCCTTGATGGCGTTCCACACGGCATCCTGATCTTCCTGTTTGCCGTTGGAGAGAACGAACTCCCAAGTCGCAAAGTCCATCTTGTCCGGCGGCGTGGCTACAACCATGTTGTGAGCTTGTTCCGGTGGAGTGGGTGCGGGCTTGATCGTAAATCCAGCGGGTTCAGCCGGGTTTGCCTTCGCCTGAGCCAGAAGATCGGTCCAGCCATCGTCTCCGCCGTGATATTTGATGTACTGATTCCTCGCGTATTTCTCAATCTGCTGCTGATACTGCGGTGTCGGGGCAACGATTGATGCACGGGCGGCGTACCATATCGCATTGATCGAATCAGGCGGAATTTTCGGGTCCGGTGGAGTGGGGCCGGCATAGGCCAGGGCTAACGGATAAACCACGCTAAAGTCTGTGGGATTGGCATCAGCCGCGACGCGAAGCGCTTTCCGCGCATCGTCATAATCCTTGTCGGTAAGATCCGCGATGCCGATGGCCGCGTTGAAAATGGCGGTCATCTGATCTTTCATCTTCTGAAAATCGGCGTCAGAAGTGCCCTCAGGCTTGGCGAACTTCGGCAGCGCGTCCAATCCCATCTGCCCGTATTTCTTGGCATCTTCCAGGTCTTGCTTGGCATTGGTATCGCCACCCTGTGCCTTCAGGCGATCGAAGTAGGCCAGCAACGCCATCCCGCGTACATTGTTGGGATCGGCGGCAACCAACTTCGTGGCAGTCTCGATGGTCTTCTGCGAATTGTTCGTTCGCTGGTAGTCCTGCATCAGAGTTTCGAGCGCGGCCACCTTCATCACGCTATTCGGATATTGCGTCATGAACGCTTCCAGTCCGCTGATCTGGGCCGCGGGGTCGGTCTGCTTGATCGCTCCCACGTAGGCGTTGTACTCGGCGGGGTCCTTAATAACCGGCGCCTGGGATGCGGGCGGTTGTCCCTGAGCTGCTTGCGCCGCCGGCTGCGATGGTTGTTGCGCTGGCTGCGCGGCACTCTGAGCGACTGCCGTTGCAGCCACCCCAAGCACAACCGTGACCAGAATCTTTTTCATCAGTATTGGCTCCTTGCACCTTTGGGAATCGAATAATGTCGTGAATAAGCGTTCTTGCTGAATTGTCGGCACTCTGCTTGGACCGTTTACGCGCTCCGCATCCTGTCTGGAAATCCAAGTCGCGTCCGGGCAGGCCTCGCGAAATCGGGGCGAACTGGGGGTTAAGGCGAATACCCTTCTTTCCCGGTTGGCCGGATTATAAGTACCTCGTCCTCCGAAGGCAAGCAACTTCCCAGTTTCCCCCCGCCATTGTATAAGATGCACGAGTGGCTCCCCGGGGAAGCCGTGGTTGCATCCGCGGCTTCGCCACTATGAAGAACTGGGATTACCTATGAATGCGCTCTCCAACGATAAAGCTCGTTCCCTTGCCGGGCAAGTAGCACTGATCACCGGCGCCGGGCGGGGCATCGGAGCCGCCATTGCGATCTCGATTGCTCGACTCGGCGTGATCGGAGTGCTGTGCGGACGAAATCGCCTCGCCCTCGAATCCACGGCCAAAAGTATTTCCAGCGAGGGAGGGCAAGCCGTGATCGTTCCCTGCGACGTAAACAGCCTTGAGTCAGTGGAAGCAACGTCCAAACACGTAACCGACTCTTTCGGGCGGCTGGATGTTCTGGTCAACAACGCGGGCATCTCAGGTTTCGGCGGTCCACTACATCAGCTTCCTCCTGATGCGTGGGAGCAGATTTTGAATACGAATTTGCGCGGCGTTTATTACGGTATCCGCGCGTTCGCTCCCTTGATGATTCGCGCCCGCTCCGGGCACATCATCAACATTTCTTCGCTCGCGGGAAAGAATGCTCTGCCGAACGGCGCGGCCTACGCGGCGTCCAAGTGGGGACTGAACGGACTCACGTACTCCGTGGCGGAGGAACTACGCACTCACAACATCCGCGTCAGCGTGATCTGTCCCGGGTCGACTAACACAGACTTCAGCCCGCACGCCGGCAAAAATCCCGAGAAGATGCTTCAACCGGAGGACGTGGCGCACGCAGTGGAGATGCTGGTGACGCAGAGTGCGCAGTCGTTTGTAAGCGAGATTCTTCTGCGGCCTACTGAGAAACCGTGAGGGCAAAGCAGCTTGCGCGATGGATCGTGAGGATCTACCTGCGCGTCACTTCTTGAACAGATTCTCGAATGCCTGCCGCGCGTCGTTCGGCCGCAGGGCGGCCGGCGTTGAAGTTTCTTTTTCGCGACTCACACGCAGTTCGTAGAACGTGCAATCGTTGCGGGCATCTTTCTTTTCGATGCGCTTCGGCACGGCCTGCATGCACTCGAACCGGCTGCCGGGATCGAAGTACGCACACTGCTTGCAAGAGTGCAATTCGAATCCACACTTGGGGCAAAGCCCGGTGGGCGGCATCCCTTGCAAGACCGTTCCACACTGCGTGCATCGCGAGACGGCACGCGTTCCGGGCAAGTTCACGGGCTTTGGCCCCATGCTGTAGTCGCGTCTTGCCGGAGGGACCGCTGGCGGCTTTTCTACAGACTCCCGGCGCGGCTTTTCCTCGCGATCGCGATCCTGATATCCGTGCTGACGGTATTTAGCGGCCACAAAGCCTCCCCAAGCATGCTGGCGTATTGTCGCGCCAGTCGCGCTTTACGGCAAGTCTGAACCTGATCTTTCTCCGTCTATTCCACTGCTTGTTACTCGGTACCCAGAACTCACTTCGCTACAATGGAAGCATGATCCACGAAATCTTCCCCGTCGGACCGCTGCAATGCAACTGCTCGATCATCGGCGACGAAACGACACGCGAAGCGATGGTCATCGACCCCGGGGATGACATTGAAGACATTCTCGCGCTTATCCGCAAGCATAACCTGCAAGTCAAGCAGATCGTCATCACCCATGCCCACATTGATCATGTAGGGGGCGCGATGAAGTTACGCGCGGCCACGGGAGCACCAATCCTGCTTAACCAGAACGACTACGCCCTGCTCAAAATGCTCGATGTGCAAGCCGCTTGGGTTGGCATGGCCACACCCGGTGCAGTCGAAATCGACCAGAGTATAAGCGCAGGCGATAGCGTAAAGGCTGGCGTCCACACCGCCAACATCTTGCACACTCCGGGTCACACCGAAGGCAGCATCTGCCTATACTTCCCTGCCGAAAAAACTTTGATTGCCGGCGACACGTTATTCGCTGGCTCCATTGGACGCACCGACCTACCCGGCGGATCGATGCAGAAAATCATGGAATCGCTGCACGGAACAGTCCTCGCGTTGCCGGACGATACCGTGGTCGTGCCCGGCCACGGCCCGCTGACCACGATCGGAGAAGAACGGGAAAGCAATCCATTTCTGGTGAAGAGATAGTGCTTGTTGAGTGTTGATCGGCACCCGAAGCTCGCAGGCTCTTAATCGGCAACTACTAATTCCAAAAGTCGCTTGATCCCTTCCGCGAATTCGGTCTGTGCGGCGATCAAGCTCAGCACCAGATAACCGTCGCTCGGAAAGTCGTAGAAGTGCCCCGGATGCACCAGTACTGATTTTCGACGTAGCAGATCAACCGCCAATTCCTCATCGGTCTGCGTTACCGGGATGCGCAAAATTGCGTACCATCCGCCTTCCACATTTAGGCGCTGGCACATCTTCTGCGCGGCCAACTGACGGTCGAGTTCAGCGAGATTCACAAGCACGCGGTCCAGTAGCTGGCGTTGAACAGTTCGCCGCTGCTCAAGCAGCGCCGGCGTGGCCCACTGGATGGGGGCATTCATGGAAAGATAAGTGTCGGCAATCACCTCAAGCCGGGCCTGTGCCGCATCTCTCTGTGCCGCCGGGCCGCTGGTGACAATCCATGCCAATTTCATTTGCGGCAGTGCTGAAATCTTAGAGACGCCGCTCAGAGTAAAGCTGAGCACATCCGGATTCACGACAAAGCTTCGTTGCGGCTCTCCGTTGTGGGCATGGTCGAGAAATACTTCGTCCGCGATGATCGCCAGCCCGTGTTCCGCGCAGAAGGCATTGAGCGACTCTTGCTCTTGCACGTGGACATACGAACCTGTGGGATTGTTGGGATGAACGACCACCACACCGCGCGTACGTCGCGTAAGCACTTTCTCCAGGGACGGAACATCCATCTGCCAGCCGTGGTCATAAATCAAGGGATAGGACACGAGCTTCACGTCCTGCAAGTCAGCAAGAAACTCAAACAAAGGATAGCTCGGCTTCGGAACCAGCAACTCGTCGCCGGAATTGCAGAGCAGGCGAAACACAAACGAATAACCTTCACTGGTGCTGGTCGTGAGAATCAGCCGCTCTGGGTCGAGGCCATCGATTCCATGTTGCGCCCGGTAGTAGTTCGCAACGGCAGTCCGCGCGCTGGGCAAGCCCTTGGGCTGAGGATCGTAATCCATCGCTTTGGGCGAAGCTAACGCTTCAAGAATTTGCGCATCGTCGAACTGCAGCCCGATTCTTGTCGGATTCGATATCGTCAAATCCAACACGTGAGCGCCACTCGATTTCACTTCTTCGAGCGTGTCCGTCAGTCGATTGCGCGTGAGCTTCCAGTTGGTGCGGTCAGAAAACATCCTAGGGTGTGCTTCTATGGTTGCAGGTAAAAACCTAGCTCTTGAGGCGGCACAAGAGTCTTGGTGGTCTCGTATTGGCGGCGAACCTGCCGCACCGCGACGATCTTTTGCTGAAACTCGCGAGCCAGGGCGTCGTAGCGTACCAGAACATTATCCAGCCAGAACGGGTTATACTCCCGCAGCCATGCTTCCCGGTACATCTCACTCAGGCGCGTGGTCGCATCGCGCAGATCTTCCAGCCGCGCATTAGCATCCGTGATTTCCGCCAGGTCATTGTCCACGCGCTCTGCATCTGTCTGGTTCTGGAAAGCGTCCCAGTAAAAATTGTTGATCTCCCGGGTGAACTCGGCCTTCATGCCCAGTGCGTCCCAATGCCACGCGGCCAGCGTCATGTCGGCTAGCGTGGTGCGGTTGGCGTGCGCCTTGTCAGAGTTGCGATAGAGCGATTCCAGCGCGTGCTCCGCGCCTAAACGCATGTCGACGGCCGCCGGCAGAATCTTCTGCATCAGCGCTGCGCCTTCCTGTGTGAAGGGATCGGCCCAGAACAACTCGTCCGTCTCCAAGACGATGTGATTCTTCGCCAGTGTCTCGTGGCCACTGTCCAGATTCTCCAGCACATCGCTGAAGGTGAAATCCTGGTTGCGATAGAACGCCCAATCGTAGTCATTCTTGAAGTCGTCGATATTGGATTCGCCCGCTTGCCATCCTGCCGCCGCGCCAAAAATCAGCGCCGGCCATGCCATCCCGTAGATCGACTCGCCATCGTCGTTCCACGTCGTGTTCAGCATGCCCATCGCGCCGAGTTTTTGTCCGTCGCGCACAAAGTTGCGGATATCCACGAAGGCGACATC
>DATEQW010000097.1:0-17586 GCA_035272245.1 Candidatus Sulfotelmatobacter sp.
TCATAATCGCCATTGGCGTCGGGTGTCGTCATCGCGGTACTGGGAACGAAACCGGTAAATGGCACCCCTTTCCGCTGCATCTTGGCCTGATAATCAAGAAAGAAGAAAGTCTTATCCTTCTGTATCGGGCCGCCCAGCGAACCACCAAACTGGTTCAGATTGAATTTCTCTACCTTGGTAGCAAAGTAACTGCGTGCATCGAGATCCGTGTTGCGGAAAAATTCAAACAGCGATCCGTGAAACTTGTTCGATCCTGATTTCGTGGTAACCAATACCGTGGGACCCGCGCGTTCTCCGTATTCGGCGGAGTAGTTGTAGGTCAGAACCTTGAACTCCTGGATGTCGTCGATCGAGGAGAAAATCGCAATTCCGCCTTCATCCAATTGATTATTGTCGTTGCCATCGAGCAGCCAGTCGGTCTCCTGTTCGCGCGAACCGCCGGAAGAAAGCGAGAAAGACCCGCGAGTAGCCGCTTCGCTGCTGGCCGCGCTCGTGAAGAAGCTCACTGGACTGGTGGAGGAAGTCGTGCCCGGCGTTAGAGTCGCCAGCTGAGTGAAGTTGCGACCATTCAATGGGAGGTCCGCGACTTGCTCGGAGGTGATGACTTGGCCCAGCGTTGGATTCGTGGTCTCCACCGCCACTGCCGTACCGCTGACCTCAACCTGTGTGCTCACCGATGCAGGCGCGAGCGAAAAATCCAGTTCGCGATGCTCATCAACCTGCAACCGGAGATCCCTCTGCTCCGTGGTCTGGAAACCTTGGGATACCACTCGAATTGTGAACTGTCCTACCGGCAGCAACGGAATCAGATAATGCCCGGAGTCGTCCGTCTTCGCCTCGCGTGAGAGACCCGTATCCTGGGAGGTGAGCGTTACCGTTGCCCCCGAGATTACCGCTCCGGCCTTGTCGGAAACGGTTCCTGTGAAACTTCCAGTCGCTTGTCCATACATTTCCGGACAGAACGCGAACACGACAGAACAGAAAACAACACCGAGCAGCGCCCTTTTATTCATACCACCCCTTTCGGCGGCCCCACACCGAATGACGAATCAAATCTCCGTTACGTAGGTGAAAGAGTTGGAGGTCTCGGACCGTAGAACGGCCTTATAAATGGCAGGTACTTCCGAAGTCAAGACTTTTCGGTACGAGGACGTCCAACTCTCAGGCAAAATTCCGAACCGGCACAGAAGAATATCCGCAACGACCTCTCTCACCGTTTCGTCGCGCTCAACTCTTTAGAACGAGCGGCCCATTCCGAGTCGAAGCGTACGCGATCATAAAAAGATTTTTGAGTTCCCACGCCCGTTGTCGACAGCCCCGCGTACAGATTGGCGCGTTGCACGGCCTCTGTTTCCGCAACTCCGTCGGCCAGAAAGACTGCAAAGCTGCCAATGAACGCATCACCTGCTCCCGTGCTGTCGATGCTTTTTACGGCGAACGCAGGCACATGCTGGCTGCCCTCACCACCTGCAAGAAGAGATCCTTTTGCTCCTAGCGTTATAATGACGCGGCGAATGCCATCGCTTATAAGCTTGCTCGCGCATTTTTTTGCGTCGTCGATGGTCCGCACCGGAATCCCCGTGATGCTCTCGGCCTCGCTCTCGTTCGGAACGAAATAATCGAGACCATTGAGTGCGCCCATGTCTACCGGCTGGCCGGGCGCCGGGTTCACAATGCAGCGGATACCGTGCCTTCGAGCGAACGCTACGGTGTAGTAGACCGTTTCCAGTGGAATCTCAAACTGCAGCACGATGCAGTCCGTGCTTTTCAACATTTCGGCAGCGGCATCGACGTCACCCGGTCCCACCGCGTCATTCGCTCCCTTCACCACGAGTATGCGGTTCTGCCCGTTAGGCTCGACGAAAATCGGCGCAACTCCACTGGACAATCCATCCACCTGTTTGACGTGGGTTGTGTCGATGCCAAGCTTCTTGAAGTTTTCAATGGTGGCCGGTCCGAAAAGATCGCTGCCAACTTGCGCCACCATGAAAACATCCGCACCGCAGAGGCGGGCGGCGACCGCCTGGTTCGCGCCCTTTCCACCGAATCCCAGATCGAATCTCTGCCCGAAGATGGTCTCCCCCGGCTTAGGAAACCGGTCCGCAAATGTAGTAAGGTCGATGTTGGCACTGCCCACAACAGCAACTCGAGATCTTCGAGACATGGATTCAGAGAATTCCGCGATCGCCGAGTCTATTTGGCGCTCCTGCTTGTGTCAACGGAATTACGACGCAAAGAAGAATAGCGATGCAAGTAAAGAGACGCGCGCGACCAACCTCAGCGTGCTCGGCATTACTCACCGTAAGGAACCCAAATGTTCTTCACTTGAGTTGCGTGTCGCAGGAACCATCGGCCCTCGCCTTGCCTCGTATCAAACCAGTCGATAACCCGGCCTTCGTTAGTGAATACCTGTTTCAGATTGCCTACAGAAAACGATTTCGCCGCCGCTGCACTGGACTCGTCCGAGAAACACCAGATTGCGTCGACGTCGTCGTGTTCGGCCAGAGTCTTGAGCAGTTCAGAAGTGTGACCTGTGACGATATTGACGGCGCCATCCGGCAAATCACTTGTGTCAAAAATCTGGTATAGATCTCCGATGACGAGTGGGTAGGTTTCCGAAGGGATCACGATGGCAGTATTGCCGGTAGCCAGAACCGGTAACACAACAGAAAGCAAACCCAAGAGCGGTGCATCGTTGGGACAAATAATTCCGACAGTCCCGATCGGCTCGTTCATCGCGATTGCAATCGTCCGCGACGGAGGATTGTGCACCGCGCCGTCAAACTTATCGGCCCATGCTGCGTACGAAAATATTCGCTCGATGCTGGCTGCGACTTCTTTGTTGGCCTCCGCTTCGCCAACCGCCGCCGCCAATCTGCGAGCAATCTCCTCTTGCCGCAGCGAAAGATTTTCCGCCATGTAGTAGAGCACCTGGGCGCGATTATGAGCCGTATTCTTTGCCCAACTTGCCGCTTTGCGAGCGGCTTCGACGGCGTTCCGGATATCTTTTCGATTGCCCAGCGGTGCTTCGCCAAGCAATTCACCCCGCTTGCCACGGACTTCGAAGCTGTATCCGGAATCGGGCCTGGCCTGCTTGCCTCCGATGTAAAGCTTCACCGTGCGGTCGATCGCTGCGTCTCCTTCTCGTTGTTGCGCCGAAGAGTCGTTCGGTTTGGGCTCTAATGCGCGAAGAGCAGGAGCGTGTTTGAACCAGGCGGGCTCGAGATATTCCAGCAGGCCCTCCCGTCCCCCCTCGCGGCCATAACCACTCTCACGATAACCGCCGAACCCGCACGCCGCGTCGAACATGTTGGTGCAATTCACCCACACCACGCCCGCCTTGATTTGCGCCGCTACCTGTAAAGATACGTTGATGCTCTCACTCCATACGCAAGCCGCCAGGCCGTACACCGTGTTGTTGGCGAGTTCTGCCGCTTCGGCCGGAGTGCGAAATGTCATCGCAGCCAGCACTGGCCCAAAGATTTCCTGCTGCGCGACAATCGATGCCGGATGCACATTGCTCAAAAGAGTTGGAGGAAAGAACAGTCCCCGCGACGGCATCTCGATTTGCGGTTGCCAGCAGTTTGCCCCATCGGCAATTCCCTGGTCTACCAGGCGGCGAATGCGTTCGAGTTGCACGGGAGCGACGATCGCCCCAATATCGATGGCTTTATCAAGCGGCGGACCCACGCGAAGCTTGCTCATGCGTTCGCGAATCTTTTCTAGCAAGGCTTCGGAAATACTCTCCTGCATCAGCAGCCGCGAGCCAGCGCAGCAAACCTGCCCTTGGTTCAGCCAGATTCCGTCAACCAAACCTTCCACCGCGCTGTCCAGATCGGCATCCTCGAATACGACAAAGGGGGATTTACCACCCAGTTCCAGCGAAAGTCGCTTGTGGCTCTTTGCGGTCGCACCGCGAATTGCACGGCCAACCTCAGTCGACCCAGTGAACGCAATTTTGTCCACGCCGGGATGTTTTACCAACGCCTCGCCCGTGGAACCATCGCCGGTAACGATGTTTACAACTCCTGATGGCAGGCCAACCTCCTGGCAAATCTCGGCAAAGGCGAGCGCCGTAATCGGCGTGAATTCCGCTGGCTTCAACACCACTGTGTTTCCCGTGGCGAGAGCGGGAGCAATCTTCCATGCCAGCATGAGCAAGGGAAAATTCCACGGAATGATCTGGCCTACGACGCCGCAAGCGGTGTAGTCCGGAAATTCGCTCTTCAACAGTTGTGCCCATCCCGCGTGATGATAAAAGTGTCGGACCACGAGTGGGATATCGATGTCGCGGCTCTCACGAATCGGCTTGCCGTTGTCGATAGTCTCAAGCACCGCAAGCCGGCGCGAATGTCTCTGAATCGCCCGGGCCAAGGCATACAAGTATCGAGCCCGCGCGTGCCCCGTAAGAGACTGCCACTTCGGAAAAGCATTTCGCGCCGCCTGGACTGCGGCATCGATATCTGCAGCGGATCCCTGCGCGACCGTCGCAATTTCCTCTCCGGTAGCAGGGTCGGTCGAGTCGAAAAACGCGCCTTCGACCGGTTGGCGCCAGTCCCCATCAATAAAGTGGCCGAAACGTCGTTGATGCCGGTCGAGCCAGACCAGCGCATCTTTCGGATCTTCGGGCGCGGGGCCATACTCCATGCTAAGGAATTTTTCAGCAATGCTCATGCGCGCTTTCCGCTTTCTTCTTCGATCTTTGTCTGCACATGCTGACTATGCAATCGGATGCCGGTAATCGGCTGAGTACCGGCCTGTAGCGTAGTGCTCCAACTGCCGTTCGATGTCATTCAAAAGTCCGCTGGCTCCGAAGCGAAACAGTTCCGCTTTCATCCACTGCGTTCCCAACTCTTCTTTCATCAACGCCAACCACTCCGTGGATTGCTTTGCCGTACGAATTCCTCCCGCAGCCTTAAAGCCAACAGCCATGCCTGTTTCCTGGGCATATTCGCGAATGGCTCGCGTCATTACGAATCCAACTGGAAGAGTGGCGTTGATCGATTCTTTGCCGGTGGAAGTTTTGATGAAGTCCGCGCCCGCCATCATCGCCACAAGACTTGCACGCGCCACATTACGCAACGTGACCAGGTCGCCCGTCCCCAGGATCGCCTTCATATGGCAGTGTCCCGCGGCCTGCTTGAACTCGGCTACCTCATCGTAAAGTTCTTGCCACTTGCCACCGAACACATGCGCTCGCGTAATTACAATGTCGATCTCGTCCGCTCCCGCTTCCACCGAGCGGCGAATTTCTTCAACCCGCTCTCGCATGGGCGACAGCCCGGCGGGAAACCCCGTGGAAACCGCAGCCACGCGAACCCCGCTGCCCTCGAGCGCTCGAACCGCAGTTTCAACGAAGCGGTGGTACACGCAAGCCGCCGCCACTTTGATTTTGAGGTCTTCGATCTGAAGACGCTTTAGAAGTTTACTCTGAATCGGTTGTCGCGCCTTGGCGCACAAGCGTCGCACGCGGTCATCCGTGTCATCTCCGGAAAGCGTCGTCAGGTCCATGCAGGAGATCGCCCGCAGAAGCCAAGCGGCCTGCCATTCTTTTTTCACCGTTCGCCGTGCGACGTGCGTTTGCGCTCTGCGTTCCACCGCGCTGGTGTTCACGCGAACTTGTTTTACCCAATCAAGATTTAGAGGGATGCGGCGATTGGATAGCAGTGGGCGTCCATAGAGCGTGGCGATGGGGGTTTCCGAATCGGGCGCGAGTTTGTCCGGCGACCCGTGATTCGGGCGGTCTGCAATCCCGTGACGGTTCTTGCGTTCTTCTGACACCGCTCTTGCATTGTACGGCAGAAGGTCAGCCTGCCGCAGTTTTCTGCTATAGTTTCGTTCCTCGGAGGTCCCGTCTCATGCCTAGAAATGTGCGCTGTGCCTTGATTCAAACCAGCAATGCGCTCAGCCCCGATCGCCCCCTCGCCCAGATCAGAAAAGCGATGATCGACAAACACCTTAAGCTGATCGAGCAGGCGGCGCTAAAAAAAACGCAAATCCTATGCCTCCAGGAACTTTTCTATGGCCCTTACTTCTGCGCAGAGCAGAATGCGCGTTGGTATGAATTGACGGAGCGCGTGCCCGATGGTCCCACGGTGCGCATGATGCAAAAACTCGCCGCGAAACATCGCATGGCGATTGTCGTTCCCGTTTACGAGGAGCAGATGCCCGGCGTTTACTTCAACACTGCTGCCGTGATCGACGCCGATGGCAGTTATCTCGGCAAGTATCGCAAGCATCACATTCCGCACTGCCATCCGGGATTCTGGGAGAAGTTTTATTTCACTCCCGGTGATCTGGGATATCCAGTCTTCGAGACAAAGTATGCGCGGGTCGGCGTATACATTTGCTACGACCGTCATTTCCCCGAGGGCGCCCGCATTCTTGGATTGAACGGCGCCGAGATCGTTTTCAATCCTTCAGCAACGGTTGCGGGTCTCTCAGAATATCTATGGGAACTCGAGCAGCCCGCGCACGCTGTAGCTAACGGTTATTTTGTGGGGGCCATCAATCGCGTGGGCGTTGAGAAGCCATGGAATATTGGAGAGTTCTACGGCAAGAGCTACTTCTGCAATCCGCGCGGAAAGATTATTGCCCAGGCCAGCCGCGACAAGGATGAAGTCCTGGTCGCGGACCTCGATTTGGACATGATCGCGGAAGTCCGTAAAGTCTGGCAGTTCTTCCGCGATCGCCGCCCGGAAAGCTACGGTCCGATTACAGCGCAGACCGGAGAGGCAGCAGCAGGCTGACTAAGCGAAACTGCTGCTCCGTTTTCCTTAGTTGAATATTTGAGCCATTCCCTGAACTGAAGCTCATGACGACGCCCGATCCGTCTCATCCTCAATCCCGCATCGAATCCAGCCCTCTTTACAATCCGGACCTCGCGCCCGCCCGCGCTGAACGTCGGCATTGGGGAACGTATAACTTCGCAGCGCTATGGATTTCGATGTCCGTCAACATCCTCACCTACATGCTGGCCGCAAGTTTGATCCAGGGTGGAATGAACTGGAAACAGGCGGTCATGACGATTTTTATCGGCAACGTGATCGTGCTGGTGCCAATGTTGCTGAATTCACACCCAGGCGCCAAGTACGGAGTTCCATTTCCAGTGTTGGCTCGTGCATCGTTTGGCGTGCTGGGAGCCAACGTGGCTGCCGTTCTCCGGGCGCTGGTCGCGTGTGGATGGTTCGGCATCCAGACCTGGATCGGTGGTGAAGCAATCAGCACGCTGCTGGGAACGGTCGCGCCAGGATGGAAGAATTTCCCCTACGCCACGGCCGTTTGCTTTTTTCTGTTCTGGCTCATCAACCTCGCCGTCATTCTGATGGGCATCGAATCTATCCGGATTCTGCAGGGGATTAGCGCCCCCGTACTGCTGGGAGTTGGCCTGCTGCTGTTGGCTTGGGCCTATTACCGTGCAGGTGGCTTCGGTCCCATGCTGGCCGCGCCTTCGCGCTTCACCAACTTTGCCGACTTCCTGAAATTTCTGATCCCCGCCTTGAATGGCACCGTAGGTTTCTGGGCCACAGTCTCGCTGAATATTCCTGACTTCACGCGATTCGCGCGGAATCAGCGCGAACAGATTATTGGCCAGGCTCTGTCGCTGCCGACGACCATGACTCTCTACGCATTCATTGGCATCGCCGTCACCTCGGCCACTGTCGTGATTTATGGCACTCCTATCTCCGATCCTGTCCAACTGCTCAGCCGTTTTCATTCTCCCGTCGCCGTCGTGATCTCGCTGATCGCGATTCTGCTGGCCACGCTGAACGTCAACATTGGAGCGAACGTTGTTTCGCCAGCCAACGACTTCTCCAATCTGTGGCCGCGGAAAATCAGCTTCCGAACCGGCGGAGTGATCACCTGCTTGATGGGTATCGCGCTGATGCCTTGGAAATTGCTCGCGGACTACAACACATTCATTCTGGGCTGGCTCGGTGGATATGCCGCATTTCTGGGACCGGTCGCGGGCATCATGATTTGCGACTATTTCCTGGTGCGAAGATGTGTTCTCCAAGTAGATGATCTCTATCTTCGCGGCGGAATCTATGAATATTCCAGAGGAATCAACTGGCGCGCGGTCATCGCCCTTGCGCTTGGAGCGGGTAGTGCGCTGGTGGGACTAGCGGTGCCGTCGATGCGTGTTCTTTATGACTACTCGTGGTTCGTCGGCTTCGCCGTTTCCTTTGCCGTCTATTACGCGATGATGAAGCTTCAGCGCCGGGCTGTCTTCTCACCGATGGCGGCTTCCTGACTTTAGCGCTGCGTCTTCTGAAATCCCAGCAAAACTTCCCGCTGATAAGTATCGAGCGATTCTTCTTCGTCTCCACACATCAGATACAAATTAAACTGCGTGACACCAACGCTGGCGAGCTTGCGCAGCCTTTCATGATGAGCCTTCGCTGGCCCCACAACGCAGAAGCGATCGACCACTTCATCAGAAACAAAATTGGCATTATCACTTTCAACCACGCAGTGATGAAGGTAGTCGTAGCCGCCACGGTCATGCACGTATGACGTCAGCGCCGGAGGCAAATCCTCCGGCTTATACTGCCGTATAAGGTCCATCACATGGTTGGAAACCAGCGCCGGGAACCAGCGCACGCGTTCGCGAGCAGCCGCCAAGTCATCAGAGACCCAAACCGGCGCCGCCGCCATCACTTCGATTTGTCCAGAGTCGCGGCCCGCGGCGCGCGCGCCCTCTTTTACAAACCCCATGCACCAGGAAATTAAATCCGGATCGGCAAACTGCAAAATGATTCCATCCGCAACTCTGCCCGCCATGTGCAGCACTTTAGGTCCATAGCCAGCAATCCACACTCGCGGAGGAATCTTCGCCCAAGTAAGTCGCGTGGGCTGACCTTCATACTCAATTTCCTTGCTACTCGTGAGGTCGCGGAAAATCTTTACCGCAGTTTCCAACTGCGACCAGCTCACCGGCTTCTTTCCCAGAACGCGTCTGGAACTGTCCCCCCGGCCAATGCCCAGTTCCATCCTGCCACCGGAAATCAGATTCAGGGTGGCAAACAGGCTGGACGTGACCGTCAGATCGCGAACCGCCGGATTCGTGACCAGCGTTCCCAGCCTCATCCGCTGCGTGTTCGCCGCCATGAGCGTAAGCAGCGGGTAAGGATCCATCCACAAAACATGGGAATCGAAAAGCCATCCATACTCAAACCCGCCGGCCTCCGCCTGTCGCGTCAAACCGAGAATCCGCTCAACCGAAATGTCTGGCTTCAAAGTGATGCCAAACTGCATGGCCGCCCCTTTTTATCACCTCACGAGATTATGAGGAAGTGAAGTCCGGCAGTTTAGCATAGAATTCCTTTTTCATCTCAGCCGGAGCGGAGGTATCGATGGGGTTCGACACGATCATCGGCAACGGATCGGTGGTAACAGCAACGGATACCTACGTTGCCGATGTGGCAATCACGGATGGCAGGATCGCCGCCATCGGCAAAGATTTTCCTCGAGAGAATGCCGCGAAGGTGCTCGACGCGTCAGGGAAATATGTCTTCCCTGGCGGCATTGATGTCCACACGCATCTGGATATGCCCTTCGGCGGCACTACCAGCGCCGATGATTTTGAAACTGGAACTCGCGCCGCAGCCTTCGGCGGAACGACCACCCTGATCGATTTCGCCATCCAGTACAAAGGCCAACCTCTGCGGAAGGCCTTCGACACATGGATGGACAAAGCGGCGAAGAAAGCAGTTTGCGACTATGCCTTTCACTGCATTGTTACTGATATCAGCAACGGTCAATTGCAGGAGATGAACGGCCTGGTGAGTGAAGGTGTCACTAGTTTCAAGCTTTTCATGGCTTATCCCGGCGTGTTCATGCTCGATGACGCCAGCATCTTCCGCGCGCTGCAGACCACAGCAAAGAATGGCGGCCTCATCTGCATGCATGCCGAAAACGGCAGCGCGATCGACGTGATCGTGCAGCAGGCCCTGGCCGAAGGGAAAACAGCGCCGAAGTATCACGCACTTACTCGGCCCACCACGGCGGAGGCTGAAGCCGTTTCTCGCGCCATCGCGTTATCCGAGATGGCCGGAGCGCCCATCTACATCGTCCATTTGAGCTGCAATGAAGCCTTAGAAAAAGTTCGCGAAGCCCGTGACCGTGGCCTTCCCGTCTACGCCGAAACCTGCCCGCAATATTTGTATCTCTCCATTGAAAACTTCGACGTGCCCGATTTCGAAGGTGCGAAATACGTTTTTACTCCGCCCCTTCGCGAGAAGTGGCATCAGGAAAAACTCTGGAACGGCCTCAAGCGTGATCATCTGCAGGTTGTTTCCACCGATCATTGTCCGTTCTGCTTCAAGGAGCAGAAGGAACTCGGACGCGGCGATTTCACCAAGATTCCGAACGGCGGGCCTGGTGTTGAACATCGCATGAGTCTGATTTACTCCGGGGGAGTCGCCCAAGGCCGCTTCAGCGTGAACCGATTTGTCGAACTGGTATCGACAACTCCGGCAAAGCTTTTTGGTCTATATCCGCGCAAAGGTACCATCGCGGTCGGCAGTGATGCCGATCTCGTGATCTTCGATCCCCGCCGTAAACACAAGATCAGCGCCAAGACTCACCACATGCGCGTCGACTATTCGATGTTCGAGGGCATCGAAGTCACCGGCATGCCAGACATTGTGCTCTCGCGAGGGCGCGTCGTGGTGAACGGAGAAAAGTTTCTCGGCCGTGCCGGACAAGGAGAATTCCTAAGACGCTCAACCTATTCGCAAGTAAATAGCTAGTGTGCAGTTACATGTTTCCGACCCCTGCAACGCCCAAAGGAGAACCCATTGTTCACACCATCAAGTCTGAGCATTGCGCTGTTGATGATGATTACGAGCGCTGTTTGCTGGGGATCGTGGGCCAATACCTATAAAGGCGTCAAGGGCTATCGTTTCGAACTCTTCTACTGGGACTATGCGGTTGGCATTTTCCTCGTTTCGCTCCTGATCGCTCTCACGATGGGAAGCACAGGTCACGATGCTTCCAGTTTTCTGAACAACGTTCATGCGGCTGACTCTTCGAACATTATCAACGCGCTCATCGGTGGCGCGCTGTTCAATCTCGCCAACCTCCTGCTTGTGGCCGCGATCGACATGGCTGGACTCGCCGTCGCCTTTCCCATTTCAATTGGAATTGCGCTCGTGGTGGGAACGGTTTTGAGTTATGTGCTGCAGCCAAGAGGGAACCCTGCTTTCTTGGCGTTTGGAGTAGCGTGCGCATTTCTCGCGGTACTTCTTGATGGCAAAGCTTACGGAAGTCTCGCGGCTGCCGGCCGGTCCGTGTCAAAGAAAAGCGTGATCACATGCATCGTGTCTGGCGTTCTGATGGGTCTATGGGCGCCGTTCATGACGCACGCGATGACGCGGGGTAATCCTCTCGGCCCTTACAGTGCCGCCGTGTTCCTCACGCTCGGCGCATTGCTCTCATGCTTTATCTGGAACATTTATTTTATGAAACACCCGTTGGTAGGGGAGCCTGTGAGCTTTAGTGGCTTCTTCAACGGCCCCGCCTCAGGCCATCTGCTCGGTCTTCTTGGCGGATGCATCTGGGGCGTGGGTACGGTCTTCAATCTTGTGGCGGCGAGCTTCACCGGAGTTGCAATTTCCTACGCCATTGGTCAGAGCGCTCCCATGGTGGCAGCGCTCTGGGGAATTCTTGTGTGGAAAGAATTTGCGAATTCAGGACCCAGAGCGAAAGCCTATCTTGGACTAATGTTCGTGTTTTATGGCCTGGCGATTTTCCTGGTCGCTCGAGCGAATGGCTAGGAGCGCCTATTTTCCCCGGATGCGGCTCACGAACAACTGTAAGAATCGGTCGGCATCGGACGCCAGACACACTCGTGCATTCGGCTTCAGTTCGATGACGCCTTCGATTTCGTAGTGGTCTCCGTGCAGGACGTTGTTCTCGTCCGAGCCCATGCGGTTTGCCACGGTTTCTCCGCGGGTGAACTCGCCTTTGGTTTCCACGTCGACGTGCATTTCTTTCAGTGTGCCCAAAGTCGGATCCAGAGCAATTCCCACTGCCAGCGGGTCATACATCGCGGCACCGCTGTACCCGCTTTTCTCGCTGCGGTTCAGATAGAAGTCGGCAATCTTGGCTATGAAATCGCTTTCGGGTCCGTGCGACGACTGAAGCTCCGCAAGATAGTTTCGCGTAATCAGCGTTCGCTCGCCCACATCTGAGCCGACCATCGTCACCATCCATCCCGCATTGAAGACAATGGCGGCTGCCTCAGGATCGTTATAGATATTCGCTTCCGCGGCTCCGTTGACGTTTCCGCCCGTGATTGAGCCCCCCATGATAACGACGTCTTTTACGAGCGAAGCAATCGACGGATCCTTCGAGACCGCAAGCGCGATGTTGGTCAGCGGCCCAACGGGGATCAAAGTGATTTCATGCGGATATCTGTGGATCATTTCAATGATGAGATCCGGACCAAACCTTGGATCCGCTTTGCACTTCGAAGCCGGCAATTCAACATTTGCCAGGCCGTTCTTTCCATGCCAGAACTGCGCCGTAATCAATTTCTGATTCAGTGGATGTTGCGCTCCGCCTGCGACGATAACGTCGCAGCGTCCCGCCAGTGAAACGATCTTTAGCGCATTCTCCAATCCCTGCCGCCCGTCCACGTTGCCGGGCACAACCGTCAGCGCTTCCACCTTGAGTTCGGGAGAATTCAAAGCCAGGATGATCGCCATGGCATCGTCGGTCCCGGGGTCGGTGTCGATGATCACTCGCTTGGGCGAGCTCTGCGCAAACGCATTTGTCAGAAGAATTAGAAATGCGAACAAAACCAGGAGCGACGTAGCCCGAACTTGCCTCACAGGAAAAGGTCCTTTCTGAATGTGAAACTAGGATTGGTTTGATTTATAACAGCATACCCGCGATCGATGCCGACATCAGATTTGCCATCGTTCCCGCCAGCATCGCGCGAATTCCGAGCCGAGCCAGTTCGCTTTTCTTGTTCGGCGCGAGTGCGCCGATGCCGCCGATCTGGATTCCGATGGAACTAAGATTCGCGAAGCCGCAAAGCGCGAACGTGGCAATCGTGAATGAGCGGGGATCGAGCGCCGCCTTCATCGGTCCAAGCATGGAAAACGCTACCAGTTCGTTCAGTACCATGCGCGTGCCAAGCAAGGTTCCGATCACCCCGCAGTCGTGCCACGGAACGCCGATCACCCACGCAACAGGAGCGAAGACGGCTCCGAAAATCTTCTCCAGACTTTCCGGGAACCAGGCGATCCAATGGTGAACTCCACCAAGAATACCGTCTGCCAACGCGATCAGCGCCAGGAATGCAATCAGCATGGCCGCAATGTTCAAAGCCATATGCAGACCGTCAGTCGTTCCGCGGGCGACCGCGCCGAGCAGATTCTCTTCTTTCTCCGCTTCCTCTTCGCTCTCTGGCATGACAACTCGTCCGGCGGTCTTGGGCTCCTCGGTTTCCGGCACGAGCATCTTCGCCATGAGCAGCGTGCCGGGCGCGGTCATGATCACCGCACTCAACAAGTGTTTAGGTTCAATGCCAAATGCGATATAGGCTGCCATGATTCCGCCGGAGACGTGCGCCATGCCGCTCGTCATCACGGTCATTAGTTCCGAGCGTGTCAGATCCGGCAGAAACGGACGGATGGTCACCGGCGCCTCTGTTTGCCCCATGAAAATGCTGGCCGCGATGTTGAGCGACTCCGCGCCGCTCGCACCCATCACCCGCGTCATGACCCAGGCCGCAATCTTAATGATGAACTGCATCACGCCGAAGTGATAGAGCACGGCGAAAAACGCGCAGATGAAAATTATTGTTGGCAACACCTGAAAGGCGAAATAAAAACCGAAATGGGAGCCTTGTTTGCCGAGATCGCCGAAGACAAACTGTGAGCCGACGTAAGAGTAGCTCAGAAGGCGGCTGACAACGTCCCCGGCTTTCTGAAAAATTCGCCGCCCGGCATCGATCCTCAACACGCAGACCGCAAAAGCGAACTGCAGGCCCAAGCCCCACGCCACGGTTTTCAAACGGATGGCTCGGCGATTGGTGGAAAAGGCGTAGGCCAATCCGAGCATGGTCACGAGGCCAAGGATTCCAGTGAAGCGTCCCATTCAGTCTTTCTCTCCCGGTTTTCCGATCACTTTATGGATCAACGGCCTTTTTTCGCCTGCGGGCGCATCAGATATCCGATAGCTTTCCGTGAGCAACTGTTTGGCACGATCCGCTCGCGATTCCGAATTGTAGTGAATCGTCGCCAGCGGCTCGCCCGCGGATACGGCGTCACCAACTTTCCTGTGGAGTACGATTCCCACCGCGGGGTCGACTGAATCTTCCTTGCGTTCGCGGCCGCCGCCAAGAATTACACATGCCGTTCCTATCTGCTCACACTGCAAAGATGCCAGATACCCGCCCCTCGGGCTGGAAACGATCGTCGTGTTACGCGCCTGCGGAAGTTTCTTGGGGTCGTCGATCGTCCGCGGATCTCCGCCCTGCAGCTCCACCATCTTCCGAAATCGGTCGAGCGCCTTGCCGGACGCAAGCAATTTCTCACTCTCCTTCTTCCCGTCCGCGACGGTGCCGGCCACCCCGCCCAGATGCAGCATCCAACCCGAAAGTTCGAGGCACAGTTCACGCAAATCTTGCGGTCCTTCGCCGCGCAGCACCTCCACGACTTCGACCACCTCAAGCGCATTGCCAATCATGCATCCCAATGGCTGATCCATATCCGTGATCAGCGCAACCACTTGTTTGCCCATTCGCTCGCCGGTTTCCACCATCAACTCAGCTAGGAAGGCGGCATCCTTTTCATTTTTCATGAAGGCCCCGGACCCGGTTTTTACATCGAGAACCAGCGCATCGATACCTTCCGCAAGTTTCTTGCTCATGATCGAGGCACAGATGAGGTAAGGGCTTTCCACCGTTCCCGTCACGTCGCGCAATGCGTAGAGTTTGCGATCCGCCGGAGCGATTTCAGCCGTCTGTCCAATCATCGCGCAACCACAGCTTTCCAGTACGCGGCGAAATTCAGCGACAGGCAGATTCACGTTGAATCCCGGGATCGCTTCAAGCTTATCCAGCGTGCCTCCGGTGTGCCCCAGGCCGCGACCGCTGATCATCGGAACCGCCACACCTGCCGCAGCCGCAAGCGGCGCCAGCACCAGTGAGGTCTTGTCGCCCACGCCGCCCGTTGAGTGCTTGTCAACTTTTTTCCCCGCAAGTGCGGACAGATCTAGGATTTCGCCTGAGTGCAGCATGGCATCGGTCAGCGCCGCAGTCTCAGCACGAGTCATCCCGCGCCAGACAACTGCCATCAGCCAAGCCGAAACCTGGTAGTCAGGGATATCGCCGACTGTGTAGGAGTTTACGAGGTAGTCGATCTCTCCCCGAGACAACTCGCCGCCATCCCGCTTTTTACGGATCACATCAATGGCACGAAAAGTCTGCGCTGAAGCAGAGGTCGGATTCACTGCAGGCGGAATCCTTCCGGAAGAAGTTCGGTAATATGAGCCCGCTTCGGACCCGTGCTGCCCTGGAAAAAAATCGTTGCGTTGGGGCCGAATTCGTAGATGACCTGACGGCATGCACCGCACGGCGAGCAGGGCACGCCTTGGTCGTTAACGACGGAGACTGCGCGGATCTCGATTTTGGGACCGAGTTCCGCGACGGCAGCAAAAATCGCGGTGCGCTCGGCGCAGTTCGTCATTCCATACGAAGCGTTTTCCACATTACAACCGCAGAATGTCTTCCCGTTCGAAAGCAGAACGGCCGCGCCGACCCGAAATTTTGAATAGGGCGCATACGCGTTCTTCATCGCTTTCTTGGCAGACCGCAGCAGTTTTGCCGGCACAGTGGCAGGCATGGTCGTCTTGTTCATAACGGAGAACGTCTCGCGGCTCAGAGGAAATCGACGGCCATTGTAAACCCTGCCCTCGCCGTCCAGCGCTTTTTCTTGGCGGATTGCTTTTGTTCCCGGTCGGAGCTAGCATATCCCCCGGTCTTTTTCTCCGCCCGGCATCTTTAGCATCAGCTTCACATCGTGCAAGTACTTGGTCAAACTTTCGTTCTTGATCTAAGGAGGATGTTATGGGCATCGCAGTGTCGCCGCAGATTCACCCGCAGGTCGCAGATTTCATCGATAAACCTCGCAAAATGTTGATTAACGGCAAATGGGTGAGCTCCATTTCCGGCAAAACTTTTCCAACTTACAATCCGGCCACTGGCGAAATCCTTGCGCAGGTCGCAGAAGGCGATCGTCAGGATATTGATGAGGCAGTGAAGGCCGCGCGCAAGGCCCTCGATCACGGCCCTTGGCGGCGAATGACGGCGTCCGAGCGGGGACGCCTGATCTGGAAGCTTGCGGATTTACTTGAAGCGCATACGGAAGAGTTCGGCTATCTCGAAAGTCTTGACAACGGTAAGCCCCTCGCCATTGCCAAGGCAGCCGATGTTCCCTTGGCAGTGGATTTGTTTCGTTATATGGCTGGATGGGCGACAAAAATTGAAGGCAACACCATTCCCATTTCCGTTCCGTACACGCCCGGTGCCAAGTATCTCGCCTACACGTTGCGGGAGCCAGTCGGAGTCGCGGGACAGATTATTCCCTGGAACTTTCCGCTGCTGATGGCAGCGTGGAAGCTTGGTCCGGCACTCGCTTGTGGATGTACGGTGGTGCTGAAGCCCGCGGAACAAACGCCGCTTTCGGCGCTCCGTCTGGGCGAACTCGTGATGGAAGCTGGTTTCCCCGAGGGCGTTGTCAACATCGTCCCGGGATATGGCGAGACTGCGGGCGCGGCCCTGGCTGCTCATCCCGATGTGGACAAAATCGCGTTCACCGGTTCTACCGAAGTTGGCAAGTTGATCGTGCACGCCGCAGCCGGGAACTTGAAGAAAGTTTCGCTGGAACTCGGCGGCAAGTCTCCCAATGTCGTGTTCAAGGACGCAGATCTCGAATCGGCGATCCCCGGCGCGGCGAGTGCTATCTTCTTCAATCACGGCCAGTGCTGCTGCGCCGGGTCCCGTCTCTATGTCGAGAAGCCAATTTTCGACCGAGTCGTGGAGGGCGTGGCCGACTATGCCAAGAAAATAAATGTGGGATCCGGTCTCGATCCCGACACTCAGATGGGTCCGCTCGTTTCCGATGAACAGTTAAGTCGGGTCTGTGGTTATCTGGCGGCTGGATTCTCCGAAGGCGCAACCGCTTTGGTTGGTGGCCACAAGAAGGGGGACAAAGGTTATTTTGTGGAGCCTACCGTCCTCATAAACGCCCGTGAAGATATGAAGGTGGTGCGGGAAGAAATCTTCGGGCCGGTGGTTGCTGCGATGCCGTTCAATGATCCCGAAGAAATTTTGCCCCGTGCCAACGATAGCGAATATGGCCTGGCTGCTGCCGTCTGGACGAGGGATGTCGCCAAGGCTCACCGCACTGCCGAATATCTACGCGCAGGTACGGTGTGGATCAATTGCTACAACATTTTCGATGCGGCATTGCCGTTCGGCGGCTACAAGCAATCCGGATGGGGCCGCGAGATGGGGCACGACGCGCTTAGTCTGTACACTCAGACCAAAGCGATTTGCTCGAAAATCGC